>JAIEQO010001087.1 GCA_019747655.1 Gemmataceae bacterium
GGGTGTTGTGGGAGCGATCTGGCCTGCCCCTCCCGCAGCAGCCGAATGGATAGCCTTGCTTACCTGCCAGTCAGTAGACACCGGTTGACCTCCCGAAAGATCTTGTGGCCCCGGGAACGCCACGAGCACGATACGATCCCCCGGCAGTCCACCCACGAGGCTTCCTCAGCCGTCAGCCCCGCTTGGCTGCCCGCGTACCACCCGGCCGCGTCCAGGTGGGCCGTACTCTTCGGAGGGAAGTAGTGGCTCTCGGCCAAGAGTAGGGTCGGGCGGTGATCCGTCCCGCGGTACGCGGCCCCGACGTAGGGGAGCATGGCGGGATAGCGGGCGAAGTGATCGATGCCAGCCAGCCCCGCATCGAGTTCGGCGTTCACGCCCATCTGGTTCCCCCTCGGCTGACGCCCGCCCTGATTGGTTCAGGAGGCCCGTGCAAGCGTAGCTCTCCTTCACCCTCGCGTCCGCCCGTTTAGCCGCGAAGGAAGACAGCCCTACTTGCTCGCTGATCGCGGTCGGCATTTCTCTCCCGCCTCAATTCGGCTGTTCGGCAGCTTATTTGAGCGGCCGGCACTTGCGGGAGAATATGGCGATGCTTACTGTGAGTGCCGAAGGCGGCTCGAGCGTGCGGACTGGCCCCACGTCGGCCGCCTTCTTTTGTTGAGGTTGAACGACATGTGCAACGCGAAAGGCCATCCAGACGACTGCGTGTGCGGCTTCGGCGGCCTCGGCCACCGCGGGCGACGGGGCAGTGCTGTTGTTGCCACAGCACGCGAGCCAGTGTGGCGTGTTTGGCATGCCCACGAGGAGGACTTCACCCGGCGGACAAAGTGCCCGGTTTGCGGGGCCGGAGTGTTCTTCGTCCGCCACAACGGCGGAAGCGTATGGTTCGACGACCTCGGAGGCGATTGGCCGAAGCACGGCTGCTTCGACACCGGACCGAGCTACCGACGGCTCCGGGACCGCCTCGTCCTGCCGACTCCGGCGGGCGTGTCCTACAGCCTCGGCGTCATCACCGAAGTCTTCGAACTGGTTCGCATGGAGCGGGCTCGACTGGTCGTCCGGTGTTCCGACGGCACGCTCATGAATCGGGAGTTCTTGACCACCGCGAGCCTTGAGCCGTTGCTGGGCCAAATGGTCATCGTCACCCGCCGCGGTGACGGCAGCGTGACACTGACCGCGGCCCCCGCCGATGAGCCGCAGGCCGGGGCGACTCAGGTGTCCAACCCCATGCGGTGGTTCATCGCGAGCAGCCCGGGGAGCCAGGCCCCGGAGCAGGGGCGGCAGGGGTGACCGTCGGGATTGCTGTGCGGGGGCCGGGAGACACGGATCGTCTCCGGCCGGCACACCGTCCCCCTCTCGCCGCGAGCCGTGCCGGTGACGGCACCCGCCGGACGGTGCGGTTGCAGCCTACCGTCGTCCCCTGGGTTCGTGGGCGACTTCCCCGTGATATCGGAAGTCGTGGCCGACGTACTTGTAGACGCCTCGGCGGACCCACAGGAACACCGGGCGGTCGTAGGGCGGTCGTCGGGAGCCGCCCGCGGCGAGCTTGATGGCTTTGTTCGTGCGGTTGTAGCAGAAGTCGGACGGCCGGATACTTTCCACGTCACACCCGCAGAGTTCCGCGGCCAGTTGCTTCAGGCGGTCGAAAGTGATTTCGTCGCCATCGGCCGCCCGGAGTTCCTGGCCCGCTTGGTCGAGTGCTTCGGCCATCGTCATGGGACCTTCCCCGTTCTGATCGGCATCCTACCAGGCCGTCGGGACAGACGACCAGATCCCCCTCGTTCGCCGGTTCCACCGGCGGCAGCCGCTCGATCTCCTACCGGTCGACCGTGGCGAACCGCACCGCCACGTCATTCCACCCGTAGGAGTTCACAAACCTCCGCTCTTTCAGCACAGGCCAGCACGGCAACACCCGTTTCTCCCGTCAGTAATTCCGGGCTCCCCCGCAGGCGTTGAGGTACTCACCGCTCCACACGGTCTGGAACTTCTGCAGGGGAGGTGGAAGCCCCGCCGCGTACAGCGGCCCCTCGCGGTTCCGTCGGGTAATCCCTCCGGACGCCGCGAGGACCGACCCGTGACCAAGACCCTGGCCGAACTGCAGGCCCTCTGCCGCGAACTCGGTATCGTCGTCGCACCGCCGCGGCGGGCGGCCAAGGAGCCCTACCTGCTGGCCCTGCGTGACCACCACTGGGCGAGGGAGAACCCGGGGCGGCCGCTCCCGGAGCAGATCGAACCGATGCTCCTCGGCGACTGGAACGACCTGGGTGACGGCGAGGCGGATGCTCTCGAACGGGACGACTCCGGCTACTGCGCGCAGGAGAAGCACGACGGCGTCCGGGCACTCCTCCACGTCACGCCCGAGGGGGTCCGCATCACCGGCCGGACCGTCTCCGAGGTCACCTTCCGGCTGAGCGAGTTCGCGGCCCACGTCCCCCACCTGACGGCCGGGTTCGAGCCCCTCGTCGGCACCGTCCTGGACGGCGAGTTGGTTTGCCCGAAGGCCGGCATCCGCACTGGCGACGGCGTCACGAGCCCCCCGCTCCAGGCGGCGGTCGCGGTCCTGGCCACCACCCCGGCGAACGCGGTCGTGATCCAGACCGACCAGGACTGCCGGCTCCGATTCGTCGCGTTCGACGTCCTTAGGTTCCGGGGCCAGGACACGACCACCGAACCGTTGCGGGACCGCCTCGCCAAGCTGGAGGCGGTGTACCTGATGGCCGAGAACCCCCACCTCGGCCTGGTCGAGACGCACGTCCGGGACAAGGCCCTGTTCCACGAACTCGTCCTGGCAGAGGGGAAGGAGGGGACCGTCTGGAAGCAGTTGAGCCAGCCCTACGAGGCGGGGAAGCGGGTGCGGCACTGGGTCAAGCGGAAGAAGGGGGTCGAGGTCGAGGCGGAGGTGACCGGGTTCAAGCCCGGCACCGCGGGGAAGGGGAACGCCGACCTCGTCGGGGCCGTCGAGTTCTCGGTCCGGGAGGGGGCCGCCCTCCGGCCGATCGCGTGGGTGAGCACGTGGGCCGACCGCGACCGGCTGGCGATGACGTCCCGCGACGACGGACGCACCTCCCTGAACCCGGCCCTGATCGGCAGGCGGGCGGTGATCGGCGGCCACGACGTCGCCGCCAAGTCGGGCCGCATCCGCCACGCCCGGCTCGTCCGGTGGGTCGACGCGAGTTGATGAGTCGCCCGAGGCGAAGCTCCCGCGAGGGCTCCGGATGGCAGGATCGGCGGCGACCGAACCGGCCCAGAGGCTGACGACAACTGCGGGTCAATTCGCGGACTGACCACTGAGCTGACAACCACCCCTGTCACCATGCCGCGGACACACCACGGGGGCCCAGCGGGATGGGGAAGGAGCGGCGAGACGCGGACCGACGCAGCCGGCAGTGTGCCCGGTTCGCCCGGCTCATCCGCATCGCCCGCCTCGTCACCGGCAACGGCCGCTGGGGGCCGGACGACCTGGCGAGGGAGATCGACTGCTCGACCCGGACCGTCTACCGCGACGTCGAGATCCTTTCGGCCGCTGGAATCCCCATCACCTTCGACAAGGGGACGCAGGCCTACCGGGTGCCGACCGGGTTCCGTCTCGGGAGCCTCGCCCCGGCGACCGTGGGCGTGGGCGACGCGGCCAGTCCGGCCGTCCACGACCTGCTCGTCCAGGCCCGGCGGGTACTCCGGGAGGCCGAGGGGTTGATCGCCAGCCTCCGCGTCCTTTGCGACCAGCTCGAAGCCGCGAAACCTACTAGACCGTGAGGCCGACCATGTCGAGGTCCGGGGAGCGGCACCGCCCGCGTCGAGAGTTACGACGCCACCTCGTCGTCGGAGGGGTTGTCTTCGGCCTGCTCGCCCTCGGCCTCGGCGGCTACCTCGTCTGGACCGCCGTCGTCAAGCACCGCCGCATGGCCGAGGCCGAGCAGGTCGTCCGCAGCGGCCTGGACCGGTGGCGGGGCGGGGAGCCATTCGAGCAGTTGAAGGGTCGCGACGTGAAGCACTACTTCTCCGACCCGTCGTTCGTCGACAAGATGCGGCCACTCGACTACGAGATCACGGGCGTCCGGTCAGGCCGCGGCGACGTGTGCGAGGTGTCAGTGACCCTGACCTTCGCCGGCGGCCCGGAGACGCGGGTGTACGACGCAATCACCCTCCCTGAGAAGGGCACGAGTTCGGTCCACGCGATAGCCTCCGAGGACATCAGCAACACCGAGAGCCACGCCCGGCCGATCCTGCGGGCCTGGCTCGACACCTGGGTCGCGGGCGGCACGATGATGGCGTTCAAGCAGGCCCACCCGGAGGCGGCCGCCGCGATGACGACCGACACCACCTGGGCGGTGCTGTCCTCCACCGGGAAGCGGCTGGTCCGGTACGACATCACGAGTGTCACCACGGTACCCGCCCCCGGTCCCTCGACCGGGTTCCGGTTTACCGTGACCGCGATCATCGAGGAGCAGGGTCGGATCGAGACGCGAATCCTCCGCTACGACCTGTACAAGGACCGGACGCTGAGTCAGGGGCGGTGGACCGTGATGGGGATGTGAACAGCGTCATAAATCAGCTGCCCGTCCGTTAGTCACCAGACGGGCCGGAGGAGCTCAACTCCACTTCTCCAGGGGCGGGCTGTAATCATCTGGTCACGAGGCCGCCAGCAAGTCTTGCACCGACAAGTGATCGCTGCTTCTCGGTGGCGAGGTGCATCCGAGCTGCCGCCGAAAGTCAATCCGCGTAACGCTCGACCACCCGGCAGCCCTCACCCGATTTCGAGCATCACCCTCGCGGCCAGAGCGATGTCGCGTTCGGCGTAGATCTCTGCGACATTGGTTTCGGCGTGCCCCAGTACCGCCCCCGCCGCCTCGATGGACCCGTATGCGGCCCTGATCTGTGTGGCCCGCGTGTGCCGCAGCTGGTTGGGAGCCCAGACCGGCACCTTCGCCCTCACGCACGCCCGCTGGATGGCGGTGCGGTAGCTGTGCCGGGTGTACTTCGGGTTCAGCCCCGCCGGCGGCTCCTGCTGCCGGGTCGGCCCGGGTTGCTTCCGCCTCCTGGCCCTCATCCAGGCCACCGACTCGGCGGGCGTGAAGCAGTACTCAGTCGGACTCCGGTCCAGCCACGGCTTCAACACCTCCTGGGCCCGCGGCCCGATGAGGATCAGTTTCTCACGGTCGTGGTGCTCCGTCTTGTGGACCGCGGGGACGTACGCCCACACACCTCCTCCGCGGTCGGACACCTCGCAGGGCCGGATCCCGCAAACTTCCTGGGGGCGGGTGCCGGTGAGGAGCTGGAACCGAACCATTGCAACCACCGGCGGCGGCAGGTGTGGCAGCACGGCGTCGACGTGCTCGACTGGGACTGGGGGAACCCGGTCCGTCTCCCGGGCCGAGGTCTGACCTTTCTTCAAGCCCTCGACCGCCTGGAGTCGGTGGAAGACGCCGGCGTCGATGAGCTCCTCCTCGACCCCCCACTTGAACACGCGTTTCAG
This sequence comes from Gemmataceae bacterium, assembly GCA_019747655.1. Lineage (GTDB taxonomy): Bacteria > Planctomycetota > Planctomycetia > Gemmatales > Gemmataceae > Urbifossiella. Next base: position 5,471 of record JAIEQO010001087.1, read on the forward strand.
CCGGCCTAAGTCCTTGTTGATCGACTTCCGCGAGCGGCCGGCATCGGCCATCGCCTGGCAGACGTTCTTGAGGGCCTTCGGGCCGAACTCGGTGACGGTACACGTACCGTAGAGTTGCCGCAGTGGCGGAGGGCGTGGCGGATGCACGCCACCTCGCTCGTCGCCTCGCCGTACTTGACGTACCGGCCCTGGGCGTAGCGGAAGTAGGCGAGTACGAGTTCGTTGACCGTCAGCACCCCGGTGGGCGAGCAAACGGGGGTGGGGAGGACGCCGTTATTCCTTCGCCACTCGGCGATGAGGCGGGCGTACTTCTCGTGGCTTTCCGGGGACTGCCACGGGCCGAGGTAGTGGTTCTTCCCGTTGAGGGTGACTACGGCCGAGTTGCGGGCCTTGTGCAGGCGGTAGGCGGGCTGTTTGACGACCTGGGACATCGTTGCGGCTCCGAAAGGGATGGAACGGTACGCGTACCGTTTCGCATCCGGGTTTCGTGCCGCACTCCCGAGGGCCGGGAGGTACACAAGACGTGTTCGGCGAAGAACTTCCAACCAGTCGGGCTGACAGGATTCGAACCTGCGACCTCTTGGTCCCGAACCAAGCGCTCTACCAAGCTGAGCTACAGCCCGAACGTTCCGGCCACCTGCTACCGGGTGGTGTTGGAGTATCCTACCGACGGTAACGGAATTGTCAACGCCGGTCGCCGGGTCATTGTTCCCGGCTCCGCCATCTATCATACTGGGGACACGGGCCGCCGCTCCGGGTTCGGCCCCGCCACCGCGTTTCGCAACCCGGCCCATCCCGGCCGGTCGGGCCGATCCCCATGACCGACCCCGCCGGGACGTTTGCCCCCCTCCTCGCCGTCTTCACCCCCGCCGCCGCGGCCGGGGCCGCGGTCGCCGCCGTCGCCGTTCCGCTCCTCATCCACCTTTTGTTCCGCAAGCGGTATCAGGTCGTCCCCTGGGCCGCCGTCCGGTTCCTCGTCGCCGCCGAGCGCCGCCACCGCCGCCGCATCGACCAGTGGGTCCTCCTCGCCCTCCGGGCCCTGGTACTGTTGCTCCCGTTGTTCGCCGTCATCGCCGCGACCGACTGGGCCGAGCGGGTCTGGCAACGGGTGTCGCCCGGGGTGCCCGAAACCGTCTCCACCGCCCCCCGCACCCACCACGTCCTGGTGATCGACGGGTCGCTCAGCATGACCGCCCGGACGGACGACGGCCGGACCCGGTTCGACCGGGCCGTCGAGGCGGCCGAGGGGCTGGTCCGCGGCGGCCGCCCCGGCGACGGGTACACGGTCCTGTTCCTCGCCGGCGGGGCGCCCCAGGCCGTCGTCCCCGGGCCGTCCGCTGTCCCCGAGAAGGTCGTCGCCGAACTGCGGAAGCTTCGCCCGACCCACGCCGCCGTCGACACCGCGGCCGCCCTCCCGGATGTCGCTGGCGTGCTCGCCCGGTCGCCCCGGGCCTACCCCCGCCGGCAGGTCACGTTCTTTACCGACCTCCAACGCTCGGCCTGGGCGAACGTCCTGCCCAAGCTGGACTCCGGGCCGCCCGAGGCGTGGGCCCAGGTCCTCAAGGGCGGGGACGGGAAGGGGGCGGCCGAGGTGGTGGTCGTCGACCTCGCCCGGGCCGACCTCGACAACCTCGCCGTCACCGACCTCTCCCTGGCCGACCCGCTCCCGCTGGCCGACGCCCCCGCCTCCGTCACCGCCACCATCGCCAACTACGGCCGGGCCGACCGCAAAGCCGTCCGGGTCGACCTGCTGCTCGGCCGGCCGCCGGCCTCCCCCGGCGACGCCCTCGTCCCGGTCGACACCCAGGTGGTCGACGTGCCGGCCGCGGCCGGGGGCGGGCGGGCCGCCGTCCGGTTCAACCTGGAGGGGCCGCGGACCGGCTTCCTGTCCCGCGGCCCGCACGTCGTTCGCGTCCGGCTGTCCGACCCCGACGACCTGCCAGCCGACGACGCCCGCACCATCGCCGTCGAGGTGCGGGACGGCATCCACGCCCTGATCGTGGACGGCCGGAAGGGGGCGGCCGACCCGGTCCGCCGGGCCGGCGAGTACCTGGCCCGGGCCCTCGC
>JAIEQO010000705.1 GCA_019747655.1 Gemmataceae bacterium
GGGGACCGGGGCCCCGGCCGGCAGGCTCCGCCGGCCGACCGCCACCGCCTCGGCCGCCGTCGGGGCCGACCCGTCCGGCTTGGTGAACCGCTCGGCGTGGAACCAGACCGTCCGCCCGCCGCTCCACCCGGTCCAGGTCCGGTCCTCGCCCCACTCCCGGGCGAACTCCCCCGGCACCTCGACCGACCACCCGCCCCCCAACCGGGCCCGGACCGGGAGCCGGCGGTAGCCGATGAGCCCGCCCCCGGCGGACAACTCCCCGGCCCGGAGGGCGACCGCCTCCCGCAGCTCCGGGTCGGCCGGGGTGACGGTGAACCCGTCCCGGTCGTTCTCGACGGCGGCCAGGACTTCGAGCCACTCCCGCCAGGGCAGCTCGCCGGCCGGGTCGAGCTTGTAGGCGGTGGCCAGGTCGGCGGCGACCTGGTCGGTCAGCTCGCCCTCGGCCTCGGTCAGCGGCGGCCGCCACGGGAACTCGGCCCACAGCCGGCACAGGACCCGGTTCCGGTAGAAGGCGGCGTCGGTCCGCGGGTCCCACCAGGGGAAGAAGTCGCGGCCGGCGGTCGGGTTGCCGGCCACCCGGGCGGCCCACTCCCGCGGTCGAGGCCCGAGCGGCGTGAGGACCGGCCCGGGGTGGGTGAAGGCGAGGTCGCCCGGCCGCAGCCCCACGGATTCGGGGTTGTCGGCACAGGCCCCGGCCAGCCAGCGGAGGAAGTGCCGGTCGCACGGGGCCCGGTCCTGGTCGAAGAAGTAGCCGGTCGGGTCGAGGGAGGCAGCCGGGTCCCAGGCCAGCCCGAAGTCGGCGGCGAACGGCCGGAGGAGGTCGCACAGGAACTGGTGGTAGCCGGGGCCGGCCGGGGTGGTGGCGGCCGCCAGCCGGACCCGGCCGCTGCCGCCGACGCGGACCTCGACCGGCGGGGCCGCCGGGTGGAGGGTGACGAGGAGGACCGGGTTGGCTTCGGGGTCGCGGGCTAGGACGGCGTCCAGGACGGTGTCCCCGGCCCCCTCGAACCAAACGGCCGCCCGGCCGAGCCAATCCCGGGCGGCCCGCCGGGTGAACCGGTCGGAGTCGGCCGCCGGCCGGCCGGTGAGCGACAGGGTGATCGGCATGGGGTGGGGGCCCGGTCCGCGGGGGCGAGGTGCGGCCGGGTTAGTGTACCGAACGGACGACGCACCGGTCCCGGCCGCCGTCCTTGGCCTCCTTCAGGGCCGCCGCCGCCGCCTCCCGGATCTGCTCGAACCCGGCCGGGGTCCCGGCCGGTGCGACCGCGAATCCGATGCTGATCGTGACCGGGACGGGCCGGCCGTGGTAGTCGCACGGGGCGGCCGCCACCCGGCTCCGGAGCCGCTCCCCCAGGGCCGCCGCCCCGACCGGGTCGGTGTCCGGGGCGACCACCATGAACTCCTCGCCGCCGACCCGGCCGATCGAGTCGGTCGCCCGGACCCCCTCGGCCAGCACCCGGGCCAGCCAGGACAGGACGAAGTCGCCGCCGGTCTGGAGGTGGTCGGTGTTCACCCGCTTGAAGTGGTCGGCGTCGACCAGCCCGACGGCCAGCGGGGCCGGGGTCCGGGTCCGCCGGAGCAGCTCCTTGCGGGCGATCAGGTCGACCGCCCGCCGGTTCGGGACCTGGGTGAGCGGGTCGGTCAGGGCCATCTGCTCGAGGATGCGGGTCTTCTGCTGGACCTGGGCCAGCACCCCCTCCAGCTCCCGGGTCCGGTCGGCCACCCGCCGCTCCAGCTCCTGGTTGAGCTGGCGGAGTTCGTCCAAGAGCTGCTCGTGGCTCCGCTCCAGGAGGATCGACCGGCCGGCCGCCCGGAGGGTCTGGAGCAGGTCCTCGGCCCGCCACGGCTTGAGGACCAGGCGGTGAATCTGGGTGTGGTTGATGGCGTCGGCGGCGTCTTCGAGCCGGGCCGTCCCGGTCAGGAGGACCCGGGCCGTCCGCGGGCAGGTCCGGCGGGCCCAGTCCAGGAGCTGGAGCCCGGACCCGTCCGGCAGTTGGAGGTCGGTCAGGAGGACATCGACGGACCGCCCGGCCATCACCCCGCGGGCCTCCCCGACCGACCCGGCGGTGGCCACCTCGAAGTCGGGGGCGAGTTGGTCGGCCAGGACCGCCCGGACGGCCGGGTCGTCGTCCACGACCAGGACCGAGCACTTATAGCGGGTAACGTTCATGGGCCGGGGCCGTCGCGGGGCGGCGTGCGGACGGTCCGGTCGGGGTGAGTAGCCAGACCGCGTGGGTCCGGCGGGTGTACCGAATTATGGTATACGATCCGGCCGGCCGCACCGAGCCCGGGCCGTATTTCCGAGAGATGAGGATTCGGCCCCGGCGCGAACCGGACGAACCGACCGGCCGCCGGGTGGAAAGAAGTAAGATCGACCGACCGGGAAAAAAAGTTGCGATCACCGACCTTGATTCTTGATTCGCCGGTTTCCTTCGCTTAAAATCCGGTGCTGCTGGGGGTATCGCCCGGGCGCGAAAGCCGCTACCGAGCCGCCCGCCGACCAGGCCCAAGACCGTCCCGCCCGCGACCGCGGACCGCCCGTGCTGGCAGAGCAAAGCCGGGCCCGCCGTGAGGCTAACGACGAGGAGCCGGTCCGCGGGTTTTTCGTTCCCGCCCCGCCGCAGGTCCTGACCCCCTCACGGGATCGGGGCCGACACCGGTGGGGGCGGAGGGACCGACATCGTCCCGCGTGGGAGCGGGGCGGGCCGGCCGCGGCATCCGAACGACCCGAACACTCGCCCGCGCCGGGACCCCCGGACGACCGACGACCGTACACGAACCTCTTACCTCCCCGCGGGGAAGGCCACGGCCGCCATGAAGACTGTTAGGCGTAAGCGCTCCGGGCAGACGACCAAGGTCGCCGAGGAGCCCGCCCTGACGACGTTCTCGTCGGACCTGCTGACGCCGGAAGAAGAGCGGGAACTGCTGACCGGGTTCTGGGAGTGTAAGACCGAGCTGGTCCGGGCCCTCCTGCGGCACTTCCCGGCCGAGCTGAGGGCCAGCCGGCCCCCGCTCGAGCCCTGGCCGATGGCCCAGTTCATCCGCGAGCACTGTACCGACGACCGGGCCACCGTCATCGCCGTCAAGCGGCTCCGCGACCGGTACGTCCACTACAAGCACCGCCTGGCCAGCGCCAACATCCGCCTCGCCGCCCACGTCGCCAAGCGGTTCCGCCACCACAGCCTGGCCTACTCCGACCTCCTCCAGGAAGCCGTCTGCGGGCTCATGCAGGCCATCGACCGGTTCGATGTCAGCCACGGCACCCGCCTCGCCACCTACGCGACCTGGTGGATCCGGCAGACCCTGCAGATCGCCGTCGCCCGGCAGTCGCATCTGGTTAGCCTCAGCCCGCACCACCTGCAAGAGCTGGGGCTGCTCCAGCAGGAGAGCGAGGCCCTGGCCCACGGCGGCAAGCACCTGCCCAGCCCCCAGGAACTCGCCAGCCGGACCGGCAGCAGCCTCGAACACCTGACCCACCTCCAGACCGCCACCCGCACCCCGGTCAGCCTCAACGCCGTCCTCGACGACGACAGCGACTTCAAGCTGACCGAGGCCATGCCGGACACCGGCACGCTCGTCATGCAGGAGAACAACGAGCGGCAGGAGGCGTTGGGCTTCCTGATGGAGAACCTCCGCCCGCGGGAGCGGAAGGTCCTCGACCTCCGGTTCGGGCTGACCGGCAACGGCACCCACAGCCTCCGCCAGATCGGCCACCTGCTCCGCATTTCCAAAGAGCGGGTCCGGCAGATCCAGAACCGGGCTCTCGAAAAGCTCCGGTCCAGCGCCGAGCGGGTCGGCTGGGAGCCCACCCTGCTGCTGGAGTAGTCGCAACCCGCACGCCGGGGTCGCACCGCGGGCCGGGAATCCCGGCCCGCTTCCGTTTGTCCCGACAGGACTTGCGGACCGACCGCTACACTTTTCCCCGATCCGCGGGTGCCACCCCCTCCCCACTTCGTTTTTCGCCGCTCCGACCACTTCCTCCGAACTCGTTACCTGGACTCGACTTTCGCGCGAATATGCCCCACACTCGCTCGACTGGACCGCCACGCTCGGCCTCGGATTTTGACCCAACCTGCTATCTGCTCGTCGCTTCCGTACTACATCGACCGATCCCGTATACCGCCACGCTCACCGGACCTCGCGCCCGCTGACGTTCTGCACAAGTTATCAATACTGTACATAATATCATAAATCCCGACCGTGTCAACCGTGGTGGCGGGGTTTGGCCCCATTACGGGTGGCCGACGAGCCCGCCGCTCATTGCGGGGCGGTCGTCGGGCTGTTAGGCTAGCGGGCGCCGGGTCCGGACATCGTGGTCCGGCGGACCGCGCTCCGGAGGAGATGTCGATGGCCACCGCCGCGTTGCCGCTCCCCCCGCCGCCGGTCCTCCCCGGCCCGCCCCGGTGGACGGTGGACCTCTTCCACCGGGTCAAGGGGTCGGGCGTGTGGGAGGGGCGGAAAATCCTGCTCATCGACGGGGAGTTGGTCGAAATGCCCGCCCCCAAGCCCCCCCACGACATCGCCCTGAGCCTGGCCGACTACCTGTTCAAGGCGCTGTTCGGGCCGGGTCACGTCGTCCGCATCCAGATGGGCTTGGTGCTCAACATCAACACCGACCCGATCCCGGACCTGGCGGTCGTCCCCGGCGACCCGCGGAGCATGGTCGCCACCCCGGCCACCGCGGTCCTGGTGCTGGAAGTCAGCGACACCACGTTCGCCTTCGACGCGAACGAGAAGGCGGGCTTGTACGCGGCGGCCGGGATCGCCGACTACTGGGTGGTCGACGTGACCGGCCGGCGGGTGCTGGTGTACCGGTCGCCGGCCCCCGACCCGAAGGGGAAGTACGGCGCCGGGTATTCTTCGGTCACGGTCCTTTCGCCGGGCCAGGGCCTGGCCCCGCTGGCCGCCCCGCACGCCCCGGTCGCGGCGGACGACCTCCTGCCCTGAGCGGGTGGGGTCCGTGCTCATCCTCCGATTGCGGGGCGGTCGTCGGGGCGTCGGTCTGACGGACGGGCCGATTGTCGGCCGGGCGGGTCGGCTGGTATCCTGACCGTTCCGTGCCGGCCCCGGCACGCCCCCCGACCCGCACCGCCGACGCCCCATGACCGCACCCGCGGGCCCGCCCGAGTCGCTCGCCGCCACCGGCATCGCCGGCCTCGACGACGTCCTCGGCGGCGGGCTGACCCCGAACCGGCTCTACCTCGTCGAGGGCGTCCCCGGGTCGGGCAAGACCACCCTCGCCATGCAGTTCCTGATGGCCGGGGCCCGCAACGGCGAGCCGGTCCTGTACGTCACCCTGTCCGAGACCCGGGAAGAACTGCTTGCCGTCGCCGGGTCGCACGGCTGGGACCTCGCCGGCATCACCCTCCGCGAGCTGGTCCCGTCCGAGGACAGCCTGCGGCCGGACGACCAGTACACCATGTTCCACCCGTCCGAGGTGGAGCTGGGGGAGACGACCAAGGCGATCCTGGCCGAGGTCGAGCGGCTCCGGCCGGCCCGGGCGGTATTCGACTCGCTGTCCGAACTCCGCCTGCTGGCCGGCAACCCGCTCCGCTACCGCCGGCAAATCCTGGCCCTCAAGCAGTTCTTCGCCGGCCGCAAGTGTACGGTCCTGTTGCTCGACGACATGACCAGCGCCGACCACGATTTGCAGGTCCAGAGCATCGCCCACGGGGTCGTCCTCCTGGAGCAGTTGAACCCGGAGTACGGGGCCGAGCGGCGGCGGCTGCGGGTCGTCAAGTACCGCGGCCGGCGGTTCCGCGGCGGGTACCACGACTACACCATCGGCCGGGGCGGGCTGGAGGTATTCCCCCGGCTGGTGGCCGCCGAGCACCGGCCGCCGCCCCGGGACGAGAAGCTGCCGAGCGGGCTGGGCGAGCTGGACGCCCTGCTCGGGGGCGGGATCGAGCGGGGGACCAGCACCCTGGTCGTCGGGGCGGCCGGGACCGGCAAGTCGACCCTGGCGGCCCAGTTCGTGGCGACGGCCGCCGCCCGCGGGCAGTCCGCCGCCCTGTTCCTCTTCGACGAGGGCACCAACACCCTACTGACCCGGTGTGCCGCGCTGGGGATCGACCTCCGCCCGCACCTGGAAGCCGGCCGGGTGACGGTCCAACAGGTCGACCCGGCCGAACTGTCCCCGGGGGAGTTCGCCCACGCCATCCGCCGGGCCGTCGACCAGGGGGCGGCGGTGGTCGTGATCGACAGCCTCAACGGCTACCTGAACGCCATGCCGGACGAGCGGTTCCTGGTCGTCCAACTCCACGAGCTGCTGACGTACCTCGGGCAGAAGGGGGTGGCGACGATCCTGATCGGCGCCCACCAGGGGATGATCGGGACGAATATGCAGACCCCGGTGGACGCCAGCTACCTGGCCGACGCCGTCGTCCTGATGCGGTACTTCGAGGCCCGGGGGGAGGTCCGGCAGGCGATCTCGGTGATCAAGAAGCGGGGCGGGCGGCACGAGCGGACGATCCGCGAGTACCGGATGGGGGACGGGCGGATTAGCATCGGCCCGCCCCTGCGGGAGTTCCGCGGGGTCCTCACCGGGGTACCGGTGTACGACTCGCCGAACAGCCCCCCGACCCCGGGGGAGACGCCGGCCCCGGGGGGTGCCCCGTGACCGGGCCGGCCGCCGACCCGGGCCGCCGGGTCCTCTTCCTGGCCGCGACCGCGAAGGACGCGGAGCTGACGGCGGCCGTCCTCGCCCGGGCCGGGATCGGCTGCCGGGCGTGCCGCGACCTGGACGAGTTGTGCCGGGAGTTGGCCGCCGGCCGGGTCGGGGCGGTCCTGCTGCCCGAGGAGGCGGTCGCCGAGGGGCTGCGGGACGGCCTGACCGACTGGCTGGCCGCCCAGCCGCCGTGGTCCGACCTGCCGGTGCTGGTGATGGCACGGCCGGGGGCCGACTCGGCGGCCGTCGCCCGGGCCATGGACCGGCTGGGGAACGTCACCGTGCTGGAGCGGCCGACCCGGGTGGCGGCCCTGGTCAGCGCCGCCCGCGCCGCCCTCCGGGCCCGCGACCGGCAGTACCAGATCCGCGACCACCTGGCCGACAAGGAGCGGGCGGCCGAGGTCCTGCGGGAGCAGGACCGGCGGAAGGACGAGTTCCTGGCGGTCCTGGCCCACGAGCTACGGAACCCCCTGGCCCCGGTCCGCAACGGCCTCCAGGTGCTGCGGATGGGCGGCCTGCCGGACCCGGCCGCCGGCCGGGCGGTCGACATGATGGACCGGCAGGTCGGGCACATGGTCCGGCTGGTCGACGACCTGCTGGAGGTGTCCCGGGTGACCCGGGGGAAGGTCGACCTGCGGCGGGAGTCGGTGGGGCTGGCGGCCGTGGTCCGGGCGGCGGTCGAGACGAGCCGGCCGGTGGTCGACGCCGCCGGGCACGAGCTGACGGTGTCGCTGCCGCCCGACCCGGTGACGCTCGACGCCGACCCGGTCCGGCTGGCCCAGGTGTTCGCCAACCTGCTCAACAACGCGGCCAAGTACACCGACCGGGGGGCGGATCAGTTTGATCGCGGAACTCGGGCCGGTGTCCGGGCGAGCGGGGGGCGGGAGCCCCCCGAAGGCCCGCCAAGAAGGGGGGGGCCCCCCCCCCAACCCCCCGCCCCCG
>JAIEQO010000152.1 GCA_019747655.1 Gemmataceae bacterium
CCCTGGCTACCGTCGGTCGCCGCTCCGCGGCTCCGAAGCATGGAGCCCCGGAGCGGCGACCGACGGTAGCCCAGGGCGTGAGCCCTGGGCGGGGGTGGTCGGACTACTTGTCCTTGTCGTCCTTCTTGTCCGCCGGCTTGTCGTCCTTCTTGTCGTCCGCCTTCGTCTCGGTCTTGGCCTTCTTCTCGCCCTTCTTGCCGACCGTCCAGATGTGGAGCTTGTACTCGTCCCCGTCCTGGCCGGTCACGGTCTTCGTCTCGTCCGGCGGCCAGTCGGCCCCGAAGACGAACCGGTGGGAGACGATCCGGGTGCCGGGCTTGAGCTGCTTCTCCAGGATCGGCTGGAGGAGGGCCAGGAACTCGTTGCCCATGTACAGGAAGACGACCGACGCCTCCGAGTAGTCCCGGTCCTTCAGGGCGTCGCCCTCGATGATGGTGACCTTGTCCGCGAGGCCGGCCTCCTTCACCTTCCCCTGGGCCTCCTTCACCTTGGCCGGGTCGAGCTCGATCCCGACGGCCTTCTTGGCCCCGGCCTTGGCGGCCGCGATCAGCACCTTCCCGTCCCCCGGGCCGGGCTCGTACACCACGTCGTCCTTCGTCACCTTGGCCATCTCGACCATCTTGGCGACGATGTCGTCCGGGGTCGGGACCCACCGGACGACGGCCTTGTCCGGGACCTTCGGGTCGGCCTTGGTCAGGTCGACGGTCACGTCGTCCCCGGCCTTGAAGGTGACCGTCTTGGTCCGGGTCATGGTGGTGTAGTTGTTCGGCTTCCAGACCACCACGAAGTCGTACTCGTACTCCTTGCCCGGGTCGATGTCCGGGGTCTCGAACTCCCGGCCGGTCCCGGTCGGCTTGGTCTTCTCCTCCCGGCTGCCCTTGATCGACAGCTCGGCGTCGTCCTGGGGGACGGTGATCTTGAGCTTCGACTTGACCTTCTTGGCGGCCTCCTTCTTGGCCTCGTCCTTCTTCTTCGCCTCGTCCTTCTTGCCGTCGTCCTTCTTCGGCTCGTCCTTGGCCGGCTTCGGGTCGTCCTTCTTGTCCTGGGCCCGGCCGGGGCCGGCGGACAGGGCGACGGCGGCGACGAAGGCGGCCGCCAGGGCGAGCAGGCGGGCGGGTGGGGGCACGAGCATCGGCGTCCCTTTCTGGCGTCCCGGGTGGGTCGGGGGTGCGAGCACCAGTCTCCCCGAAAGGAAGTACGCCGGCAACCCCCCGGCGACAACCGCCGGCAGGCGGGAAATCCGGAGCCCGGGGCCCGCCGGCCGAAAATGAAAACCGGCCGGTCGGTTGCTTCCGGCCCCCGGCCTGCGATAATCGGCGGTGCCCGCCGCCGCCACCCGGGACTACCCGATGCCCCGCCTGCTCCTCCTGTCTTCGCTCGCACTCGTGCTCACACTCGCACCCTCCCGGGCCGACTGGCCCCGGTTCCGCGGGCCGAACGGGTCCGGGGCGGCCGACGGCACGCTCCCGCCGATCGACCCGGCCAAGCCGCTGTGGAAGGTGGCCGTGCCCGGGAAGGGCGTCAGCTCGCCGGTGGTCGTCGGCGACAAGCTGTTCGTCCAGTCGGCCGACGACACCCGCCGGCTGCTGGTGTGCCTGGACGCGGCCACCGGCAAGACGCTCTGGACCCGCGAACTGCCCGGCCGGCCGGCCAAGACGCACCAGAAGAACAGCCTGGCGTCCGGGACCGCGGCCGCGGCCGACGGGCGGGTGTTCGTGGTCGCCTGGGACGGGGAGGCCGTCGCCCTGCACGCCTTCACGGCCGACGGCAAGGAGCTGTGGACGCAGGGCCTGGGGACGTTCACCAGCCAGCACGGGCCGGGGCACTCGCCGGCCGTGTACGGCGGCCTAGTGTTCGTCAACGTGGACCAGGACGGGGCGGCCGTCCTGAAGGGGTTCGACGCGGCCACGGGGGACCTGAAGTGGGCCGTCGAGCGGAAGGCGTACCGGGCCAGCTACTCGACGCCGTTCCTGCTGGAGCGGCCCGGCAAGCCGGCCGAGCTGCTCGTCGGCACGACGACCGAGATCACCGCCTACGACCCGGCCACCGGGAAGGTCGTGTGGGCTTACACCCCGGCGTGGCCGGCCGGGGAGATGCCCCTGCGGGTGGTCGGCAGCCCGGTCTGGGCCGGCGGGCGGGTGGTGTGTGCGTTCGGCGACGGCGGCGGGGCCCGGTACGTCCTGGCCGTCGACCCGGACGGGCGGCGGCCGGCCAAGGTGTGGGACATGAAGAACAAGGCGACGCCCTACGTCCCGTGCATGCTGGCCCGAGGCGACCGGGTGCTGTGGGTGACGGACAAGGGGCAGGCCGGGTGCGTCGACGCCCGGGCCGGGAAGGTCGTGTGGGACGAGCGGGTGTCGGTCAAGGACGTGACGGCCTCGCCGATCCTGGTCGGCGACGAGGTGCTGGCCCTGGCCGAGACCGGGCAGTGGTACGTGTGGAAGGCGGCGGACGAGTTCGAGTTGGTCCGCAAGGGGGACCTCGGCGAGCCGGTGTCGGCGTCCCCGGCGTTCGCCGCCGGCCGGCTGTACGTCCGCGGCGACCGCCACCTGTACTGCTTCGGGAAGTAGCGGGGTGTGGTTGTGTCCTGGCTGCGGTGCGTCGTGCCGTTCCTCACGGGCTACGCCGGCGGTTGGGCGGGGATGTTCGTCGTCGGCTATCTCTGGGTCCGGCCGGCGGCCGAGCGGATGAAGGCCGAGTACCCGGAAGGGTTCGTCTGCGGCAACGTGTTCCTCGGACCGTTCCTGCTGGGCCTCGCGGCCGGCTCCGCCGTGGGGTTCTGGGTCGGTCGTCGCGTCTGCCGGCGGTACTGACCCCGCGTAGACATCTCCGAACCCGTCCCCGGCCGCCGGTGTCCGTACCGGCGGAAGGACAAGCCGATTGGCGACGGCAGCCGTTTCGAAAACGACCGAGCGATGAGCCTTGGGGGTTCGACTCCCCCTCCTTCCGCTCCGCCCCGGTGTTCGCGTCCTGCCGCCCCGAAGGGGCGTCCGGGAGTAGCCCGGGGTGAAACCCCGGGTAGCCGGATCAACAAATGCCCCGGAGCCCCGAAGGGGCGACCCGTACCGGATGGGTCGCCCCTTCGGGGCTCCGGTATTCTCCGACCCCGACCCGGGGCTGGCGCTCCGGGCTACTCCCGGACGCCCCTTCGGGGCGGCACCCGGGCCCTACTTCCCCAACAGCTCCCGCTTCCGGCGGGCGAACCGGGCGTGGTGCTCGACGTGCCCGACGTACACCCCGACGAGCTGTTCGAGCGTCATCGGGCCGTTCTCCGAATGCACCCCGGCCCGCCGGAAGGCGTCGTCCGGCAGCCGCCGCAGCACGGCCGCCATCAGCCGGCGGTTGAGGGCGAACAGCTCGGCCGCGGCCGCCGCGTCGACGTGGCCGTACCCGAGCCGGGCGGCGAAGGCGTCCTGGTCGTAGGCCGGGAGGCTCGGCCGGTCCTCGGCGATCACCCGCTTCATCCGGTCGGCCCCGACCAGGTCGCTGTCCATCAGGTGAACGACGACCTCCCGGATCGACCACCGGCCGGGCTCCGGGTGGGCGTCCAGGTGGGCCGCCGACAGGCCGCGGATCAGCTCGGCCGGGACCGCCCCGCCGGCCGCGTACTGCTCGATCAGGGAACGGTCCATGATGACACCCAGTTCCGCGTGAGCGTCGGGCCTCACTTCACGTCCACCACCAGCGTCGCGTAGTGGCGGACTTCCTCGTACTTCTTCCCGGCCAGCTCGCCGGCCTGGGCCTCCGTGACCCGGGCGTTCACCCCGTACCGGCCGCTGGCCGCGAACGCCTCGGTGTACCCCCCGGCGTCGGTCTTGACCGCCTTGCGGGTGGCCTTCTCCGACCCCGGGACCAGGACCGACACCTCGGCCCCGCTCACCGGCTTGCCCTCGTGGAGCACCCGGAAGCGGACCTTCCCGGCCCCGCCGTCGGCCAGGATTTCGGCCCTCAGCGGCCCGCCGACCGGCTTGTCCGCCGGCCCGCCGACGACCGCCTTCGGGTAGTAGGCCAGCCGGAACGGCTTGGCGTCGCCCTTCTGGAGGACGCCGTAGTCGGTCACGCCATACACGACCCGCGGCCCGGTCCCCGGCACGGCCACCTCGTAGAACCCCTCGCCCTTCTTCATCGTCAGGGCGGTCTCCTTCCCGGCCGCGTCCCGGGCGGTCAGCTTGGTCCCGCCCACCTTCTCGATGTTGACCTTCGTGTCCGGGTCGAGGGTGTCGCTGAAGACGAGCTTGACGGCCGAGCCGTCGTCCGCCGGGACGAGGTACGCAAAGTGAGCCTGGGCGACCGCGACCGCCAACAGGCCGACCGCCGCCGCGCCGAACATCCGCGCCATGGGAAGCTCCGGTGTGTGATGGGCGAGAGACCCGGGGCCATTCCATGACGGCGGCGCGAAACGACAAGGCCAGCGGTATGAAAATCGGCCGAAACGTGTTACCCGTCTCGGACGAGCAGGTCCGGGATGTCGTAGGTTCGGCCGCGGATCACCGCCCGCTTGAACGGCCAGTCCTCCGGCGGGGTGATCGGGTCGGCCCCGTCCATCCCGACCAGGACCGTGTCGGTCACAGCGACCGGCCCGACCCGCGGCTGCCAGACGACCGGCTGGTCGGGCATGAACGGCTCGTCCTGGCCGCCCCGGCGGAGTTCTTCGGCGGGGAACCGGCCGGTCCCGTACCCGGGCTGGCTGAGCCGGCCGTCGAACTCCCAGTCGGTGTTGGCCAGAAATCCGGCCCCGGCCTGCCCGGCCAGGGCGGTCGACCCGTCCGGGACGGACGCCGCCCGGTACACCGCGGCGAGCTTGACGGCCAGGTCGTAGGCCTGCCGGAAGGCGGGTTCCGGCGGGCCGAAGCTGACCGCCCGGGAGCAGGTCGCGTACAGCCCGCCCCGCTGGGCGGTGGCCTGGATCACGCACGCCTTGTCGACCGCGACCTCGGTGAACCCGGCCCGGCGGAACCGCGACCCGCGGGCGTCGGCGGTGACGCTGACGGCCGCCGGCTCGGCCCCCCGGCGCAAGAGGCGATGCCCGACCTGCCCGGCGACCTCGGCCTCGGTGTCGCCCCGGGCGAAGTTCCGGGCCGTCGCCTCGACGGCGTGGACGACCACCCGCCCGAGGTGCCGGTACTCGGCCTGCTCGAACGCCGAGAGCACCCGCAGCAGCGGCCGGAGCCGGTCGTTGATGAGCGGCATGTTCGGGAACGGGCGGTCGCCCATCATCCGCCGGCCGGCGGTCACGTTCATCAGCAGGTCGGCCCGGCCGCCGTCCCAGGTCCACTCCTTGAGCTGGAACCCGAGGCGGTCCAGCTCCTCGTCGAAGAGCCGGTAGGTGTCGACGTTCGAGCAGAGCAGCCAGCGCTGCTGGCCGGTGGTGTAGACGCCGGGGCGTTCGCTGTCGGCGACGAGGCCGCGGACGTTCATGCCGCCGGTGAACCAGGTGACGTGGGCCGGCATGAGCAGGAGGGCGGCCTCCTGGCCGGCGGCCTGGAGGAGCCGGCCGACCATCGTTTGCTTGGCGTCGATGTCGGCCCGGCGGGCGGTGATGTCCGGGACCGGCGGGGCCGGGTAGACGCCGTTGGTCCCGGCCTCGTAGACGGGGCCGGCGTCGGCCTGCGAGTCTTCGCCAGCGGGGGACGGGTTCATGGTGGCTCCGCTACATCGATTCGCAGGCGAACCACAGCCAGCCGTCTACGCCGTCGATTAGCCGGGAGCGGAGCAGGTCGCCGTCCTCGCCGGGCGGGAGGACGAACCGCCCGCCGAATCGCTCCTGGACGGTAGCCTTCAGCCGGGCTAAGGCGTGTGTCCGTAACGCCCGGTCACGGAGGTCGGCGAACTCCCAGGGGAAGAAGTAGCCGTACCCGCTGATGTTGATGCTCCACCCCGGGCCGATGTAATCCCCGTCCGGGCTGTGAACCTGAACCCCTTCGGCCCCGGCGTAGTAGCCGACCGTGTCGGGGGTGAAGAACCGGTCGTTCTCGGCCGCCGCGGCCGGGTCGCTGAACAGGTCGCTGATGTGGTCGGCCAGCCCGCCCCAGGCCATCTCGGTGCCGGGGTTGGGCGGGTCCTCAAATCCCCACTGCCCGTATTGTGGGCCGTGCAGGCCGCACTCCGCAAGCACCGCGGTTACCTCTTCGCCGGACGGCCGCCGGACCCCGTCGTTCGCAGCCAACACCAGGGACGAGTAGAACGACATGCCTCGCCCCCAGCGGCTACCACACCTGGACCTCGCCGGCGGCGTACCGGCGGGCCATCTCCCGGTAGCGGGCGTTGATCGTCCGGGTCTGGGCCACGTCGTCGGCCGACGCCGCCCGGACCACCCGGGCCGGCAGCCCCATCACCACCGACCGCGGCGGCACCACCATCCCCGGCGGGACCACCGCCCCGGCCGCGATCACGCACTCCGGGCCGATCACCGACCCCGACAGCAGTTTAGCACCGATCCCGACCAGGGTGTCGGCCCCGACCCGGGCCCCGTGGCAGACGGCCGCGTGCCCGACCACCACCCCCGGCTCCAGGACGTTCGGCACCCCGGCGTCGCAGTGGACGATGACCCCGTCCTGGAGGTTGACGTTCTCGCCCAGGGTGATCGGGGCCACGTCGCCCCGGACCACCGCCCCGTACCAGACGTTCACCCCCGGCCCGCAGGTCACGTCGGCGGTGATGACGGCGGTGGACGCGAGGTAGACGCCGTTGATGAGCCGCATCGGGGACATCGTATTCCGGGAGCAAATTCGACCAGGGGTTTGCACCCCTGGTAGTTTGTGCGGACATGCGCTCCACCGCCCTCGTCTTCCCGTTCGACCTGTTCGGCTCGGCCGGGTGCGGGGCCGGGGCCCGGCTGTTGGGCGATGTGGTCCGCGAGATCATCGACGACACCGCCCGGGAAACCCGCCCCAGCCGGGCCGACGCCCTCCGCGGCAACCTGCGGGTGAAGGAGGCCGCGTTCGAGACGCTGGAGCAGGTCCGCGACTGGCGGAAGCGGGGCCGGTCGCTCGCCCGCCATGCCCTCAAGGCCGGCGACTTCCTCCTCTGGCTCGGCGGCAACCACCTGAGCGTCCTACCCGTGCTTGACGAACTCGGGCCGGACGCGCTGGTCGTCCAGTTCGACGCCCACCTCGACATCTACCGGTTCCACGACACCACGCCGGAGCTGTCCCACGGGAACTTCCTCCGGCTGGCCGGCGGGCCGCTTCCGAAGCTCGTCAACGTCGGCCACCGCGACCTGTTCCTGACGCCGGAGGGGATCGCCGAAACGTTCGCCGCCACCTTCCCGGCGACCGACGTGGCCATCGACCCGGATCGGGTCGCGTCGGAACTGCGTCGGCAGGCGGCCGCGGCCGACCGGGTCTGGATCGACCTCGACTGCGACGCGTTCGACCCCGCGTACCTCCCGGCCGTGCCCGAGCCGCTGCCGTTCGGGCTCACGCCGCCGGTGTTCCTGAAGCTGCTCGACGCCGTCTGGTCGGACAAGGTGGTGGGATTCTCGGTCAGCGAATTCGACCCCGGGCGAGACGTGCGGGACGCCAGCCTGAACCTGCTCGGCTGGCTGGTCGAGTACGTTCTGCTGAAGAAGGGCGAGAACAAAAACACCCCACCCCCTATCCCCCTCCCCCGCGGGGGGAGGGGGGAGCGGAGTCCGGCTGGGCCCCCC
>JAIEQO010000304.1 GCA_019747655.1 Gemmataceae bacterium
CCGCTCGCTCACGCCCGCGGTTCGCCCGACCGACACCCCGCCCGCCGGGGTCATCGCCGCCGGCCCGAGTGGCAGCGGCTCGGGTGGCGGGGCCTTCCCCCCGCCGGGCGGGTCGGGGGGGGTCAGTACGACGAGGTGGTTGACCGTCAGCTCGGCCCCGCCCCGCAGCCGCACCTCCTCGGCCGCCGCCCGCAGGCCCGCCGGCAGCGCCCGCAACAGGGCCGCGTCGGCCACCAGCGGCTTGGCCTCCAGCCGCCCGAAGTTCGCCCACACCGCCCCGTCCGGGTAGAACCGGACCTCGGCGGCGTCCAGCTTCACCCGGGTCTCGCCGTGCCGGCCGGTCAGGTACGACAGCCCGACCCGCCCCCGCTCGTACTCCAGCTCGCCGGACAGGTCCGTCACCGTGTACGGGAAGAAGCCGGCGGTGACGGCCGGGCCGGAGAACCGGAAGGCCAGCTTCAGGTCCGCGGCCGGGTCGAACGGCGGGCCGTCGTCGGCCGCCGCCCCCGCCCGGCTCGGCGGCGGCCCCCGGTCGACCACCTCGACCTCGGCCGCGAACCAGAGCGCCCCGGCCGGGGACAGCGCCTCCCACACGCGGTCGAGCTTGAGCCCGCCGAGGGCCCGGCGGAGGTCGTCGTCCACCCGGCACCCGTCCCCGCCGAGGTAGAGCACCAGCTTCCGGTCGCGGCTGCCGGGGACCGGCCGCTTCGACCCGTGCAGCCGGACGGTCGCCCCGCCGTGGGCGGCGGTGAACTGGTCCAGGACCAGCTCGTCCCGTTCCGGCGGGGCCGGCTCCCCCGGCCGGTCCTCGGCCACGGCCGCCTTCACCACCAGCCGGCCCCTCACCCGGTCGAGCTTGTACGGGAACCGGTCGTACTCGACCGTCCCGTCCTTGACCGTCACCAGGAACTCGTTCTCGCACAGGTTGACGCCGGCCTTCTGGCCGATGGCGGCGACGAAGTCGGCCCGGCCGGTGGCGTGGAACTGGCGGACCAGGTCCGGGTAGCGGCCGGGCAGGGCGGCCACCAGGGCGTCGTCCAGGGGGATGTTCGTCCCGCTCACCCGCAGGTCGATCTCCGGGTCGGGGCCGGCCCCGCTGATCTGCCCCCGGGCCGTCACCGGCTGGCCGGCCGCCGCCCCGGCCAGGTCCACCCGCGTCACCTCGTCGCCGCGGTGGGTGGTCGCCCGCCGCACCCACCCGGTCACCCCCGAGACCGGGTACGGGAACTTGGCGTAGACGACCTTCACGTCCTTCGGCCGGACCTCCACCTCCCGCCGCCACCCGGCCCCGTCGCGGCTGAACGAGTATCCGAGGTCGGCCGTACCCGTCGGGGCGAACAGCCGCTTGACCGCCGCCCCGACCGACCCGAGCCGGGCGTACAGGGCGTCGTCCAGCGGCACCCCGGCGGCCGACAGTTCCAGCGCCTCCAACTGGGCCTCGGCCTGGGCCAGGGGGGACGGGTCGGCGGACGGGACTCCCCCGCTCGCCCCGTCGGTGCGGGTTTCCAGCTTCGACACCCGGACCCGGGCCGGGCCGACCTTCGCCGTTGCCTCCTCGACCGTCACCCGGCCGTCGGCCGCCCGCACCTTGGCCGCCAGCCCCTCGGCCGGCCAGGGCAGGTCGGGGTGGTCGAGCCGGCCGTCCTTGACCTCGGCCCGCACGTCGTACCGCCAGGCCGGGGTGGTTTCCGGGGTGTACGTCAGGTCGGCCCGGACCGACCCGGAGGCGGAGAACCGGGCCAGGTGCGGGGCCAGCCCCGGGGCCAGCCGCTCGGCCGCCAGCCCGGCCACCTCGCCCAACGGGAACTGCGGCAGGACGACCCCGACGTCGGCCCGGCCGGTCAGCCGGTTCAGCCGGGCCCGGACGGCGACCGCCCCGAGCCCGTCGGCCGTCCCGTCGGCGTGGGCGGTGAGGACCGGGAGCGGGTCGTTCAGCAGGGTGAGGCGGACGTTGGCCAGCTTCAGCGGCGGGAGCCCGCCGGGGGTATGGTCGGTGACGGTGACGGTCGCCCCGGTGGCCACGAACGTCGGGACCGGGCGGTCGGCCGGGCCGGACCGGGCCACCCCGGCGACGTTCCACCGGCCGTCGGCGGCCCGTTCCAGATGGAGGGTGGGGTTTTCCAGCTCGACCTTGCGGACGACCAGCCGGCCGCTGTTGAGGCGTTCCTTGTCCGGGTGGAGGACGGCCGCCGGGACGACCAGGAACGGCCGGCCGTCGCCCTTGCGGGTGAGGGTCAGGTCGGACACCGCGATGCCGCCGAGGAGCCGCATCCGGGCCGCCCCGACCCGCACCTCGGCCCCGGCGAACTGGTCCGCCAGGGCGGCGGCCACCTGCTCCCGGACCTTCTCCGGGCTGACCCAGGTGGCGGCCACCCAGCCGGCGACGGCCACCGCCGCCACCCCGGCCAGGATCAGCCCGCGGACGGCCCAGTTCCGGACGAAACCCCGCATACCCGCCCCGGTTGGCCCCGCCGCGGTCGGGGGCGGGGACGGCGGGGTATACCGGCGACCCCGGGGGACGGTCAATTCCGAGTGCGGAGGGGCGGGGTCGAAGGGGGCCAGGGGTTTGCACCCCTGGCTACCGTCGGTCGCCGCTCCGCGGCTCCGAGGCCCGGAGTCCCGGAGCCCCGGAGGGACGATCGAGTGGTGCCCGGGGTGCAAACCCCGGGTCCCAATCATCGGGTCGGCCTTCCGCGGCCGCCGCCGGGGGTGCTACAATCCGGACAGACTCCGCCACCTCCCCCGCCACCAGGTTCGTCCGATGAAAGCCCTCGTGTTGGTCACCGACGGGTTCGAGGACCTGTCGCTGTTCCTGCCGTGGTACCGGCTCCGGGAAGAGGGCATCGACGTCCACCTGGCCGCCCCGCTGATGCACGCCGTCGCCGGCGTCCACGGCTACCGGGTCGAGCCCGACCTCCGCATCCACGAGGTCAACCCGGCCGAGTACGACCTCCTGGTCATCCCGGACGGCCCGGCGGTCGAGCGGCTGCGGCAGCGGGAGGAGGCGGTCGACGTGACCCGGACGTTCGCCCAGGACGGCGGCAGCCGGGTGGCCGCGGTCGGGCACGGGCCGCAACTGCTCATCAGCGCCGGGGTGCTCGACGGCCGGGCCGTCACCTGCGACCCGGGCATCCGGGACGACGTGCGGGCGGCCGGGGCGACCTACCGGGACGAGGCCGTGGTCCGGGACGGGAACCTGCTGACCGCCCGCGGCCCGGACGACCTGCCGGCCTTCTGCCGGCGGCTGATGGCGGCGGTCGCGGCCAGGGTGTGACCCCGTGCCGGGCGAACCCCGAGCGTGAGCGAGGGGGTGTTGCCCAACCCCCACGCTCACGCTCGGGGTTCGCCCGGCCACGCCCCCGATTCCGAAACCCTTCATCCCCCGGCCGAGTAGAATACCCGCCCCGTAGCCCGGCCCCCGCCGGGCCGCTCCCCCACCGAAAGGACCTCGCGCACATGCTCCGCCGGCCCTCCCTCGGCCTCGCCGCCGTCGCCCTCTGCCTCGCCCCGGCCGCCGCCCCGGCCGCCACCCCCGACAGGCTCCTGCCGGCCGACGCCGACATCGTCGTCTCGGTGAACGTCCGGCAGGTCCTGGACTCCGGGATCGTCAAGGAGTTCGCCCTCGGCCAGATCAAGGACTTCCTCCAGGGCCAGGACGCCCAGAAGCTCCTGACCCAGATCGGCCTCGACCCGCTCAAGGACGTCGACCGGGTCGTCCTCGGCGGGTCCGGGACCGACCAGTCGGACATGAAGTTCCTGGCCGTCGTCCGCGGCAAGTTCAACCCGGACAAGCTGAACGAGGGGGCCGTCGCCCAGACCCAGAAGGACCCGGACCACTTCTCCCTGGTCAAGGACGCCGGGGACGCCAAGCTCTACAAGTACCAGCCGGAGAACGGCAACCCGGTGTACGCCACCGTGGTCGACGGGACGGCGGTGGTGGTCGGCAGCGACAAGAAGCTGGTCGCCGCGGCCGCCGCCGGCAAGGACTCGGGGGTCAGCAAGGAGGTGGCCGCCCTGGTCGGCAAGATGGACGACAAGGCGTCGGTCTGGGTCGCGGCCCTGGTCAAGGGGAAGCTCGACAACGTCAAGCTGCCCGGCGGCCAGGGCGGCAACCCGGCCGTCCAGAAGCAGCTCGCCGGGCTGGAGACGATGACCCTGACCGTCCGGGTGACGGACGACGTGAACCTGAACGTCGGGCTCGGGATGAAGGACGCCGAGGCGGCCGGGGAGATGGGCAAGACGGTCGCCCAGGGGCTCCAGCAGGTCAAGGGCCTCCTGCCGCTGTTGGCCGGCGGCCAGCCGCAGCTCAAGCCGCTCATCAAGGAGGCCCAGTCGCTCAAGAGCGGCGTCGAGGACAAGACGGTGGTGATTACCGCCAAGCTGTCCGGGTCGGCCATCGGGGCGATGCTCAACCCGGCCGAGTAGTCTTCGGGACCAGGGGTTTGCACCCCTGGCTACCGGCGGTCGTCCCTCCGGGACTCCAAGAAGCCGGAGCCGCGGAGCGGCGAGCGATGGTAGCCAGGGGTGACAACCCCTGGTTCGTTGGCACGGCCCCCGGTCCGTCGGGTCGGTACGGAACCGCACTTCTCCCGGCCCGGCACCCCCATTCCCACGTCCGCCCCACCGCCGGTAAATCCGGCCCCGTCCGTCGCGGTCGTGCCGAACGGCACTTCGGTTGCCTGTCGTTCCTCCCGGCCGGACGACTCGCACCCCTCCGCGGAGGCCGACGGACATGCCCGGGACGTTACTCAAGGTGGCGGCCAAGTCGGCCGCCGGGCCGGACTCCGGGCTGGCCCGGGCGGCCGACCGCTACCTCCCCCCGACCCCGACCAACGTGAGCGACGCCGAGCGGGTCGTCTCGCTGGGCGTCGGCGGGGCCCTGCTGCTCAACGCCCTCGCCGGGAAGCACCTGAACCTGCTCAGCGGCTTGGCCGGCGGCTACCTGCTGTACCGGGCGGCCACCGGCCACTGCCCCGGCTACCAGGCCCTCGGGCTGAGCTTCGCCAACGGGACCGGCCCGGCCACCGCGGTGGCCGCCGGCGCCGGGGTCAAGGTCGAGCACGGGGTCACGGTCAACGCCCCGGTCGAGGAGGTGTACCGGCGGTGGCGGGACTTCGAGCGGCTGCCGGACTTCATGACCCACCTCCAGTCGGTCAAGGTCCACGACGACAAGAAGTCCACCTGGACCGCCAGGGCCCCGGCCGGGATGACGGTCCGGTGGGAGGCCGAGGTGGTGACCGACACCCCGAACCAGGTGATCGCCTGGCGGTCGCTGCCGGGGTCGGACGTGGACACGGCCGGGTCGGTCCACTTCCGGATGGCCCCCGCCGGGCGGGGCACCGAGGTCCGGGTGAGCCTGAAGTTCGACCCCCCGGGCGGGAAGTTCGGCAGCTTCGTGGCCCGGCTGTTCGGGGAGAACCCGGACCAGCAGGTGCGGGGCGACCTCCGCCGGTTCAAGCAGCTGGTCGAGACCGGCGAGACCCCGACGGTCGAGGGGCAGAGCCACGGGCGGCGGTAGCCGGGGAATGACGAATGCCCCACCAATGACCCACCAATGACGAAGGCGGGCACCGGTGGGGCGGTCCCTGGCTGGTCC
The DNA here is from genome assembly GCA_019747655.1 of Gemmataceae bacterium. GTDB lineage: Bacteria > Planctomycetota > Planctomycetia > Gemmatales > Gemmataceae > Urbifossiella. Next base: position 5,597 of record JAIEQO010000304.1, read on the forward strand.
TCTTTCGTCATTGGTGGGTCATTGGTGGGGCATTCGTCATTGGCCCCGCCCGGTGGCCCTCAGTAACCCGGAAAGGCGACCCGAACGATGAAGGCCGTATGCTGGCGGGGCCGGGCGTCGGTCGAGGTCGAGACCGTCCCCGACCCGAGAATCCTCAACCCCCGGGACGTGATCCTGCGGGTCACCTCGACGGCGATCTGCGGGTCCGACCTGCACCTGTACGACAACTTCATCCCGACCATGATGAAGGGCGACATCCTCGGCCACGAGTTCATGGGCGAGGTGGTCGAGGCCGGGCCGGAGGTCCGCAACGTCAAGACGGGCGACCGCGTCCTGGTCCCGTTCCACATCTCCTGCGGCCGCTGCTTCTCGTGCTCGAACCAGCAGTGGTCGTTGTGCGACAACACCAACCCGAACGCCAAGCTGGTCGAGAAGATCGCCGGGTACAGCGGGGCCGGCATCTTCGGGTACAGCCACCTGTACGGCGGGTACGCCGGCGGGCAGGCCGAGTACGTCCGGGTGCCGATGGCCGACGTCGGGGCCCTGAAGGTCCCCGAGTCCTTGACCGACGAGCAGGCCCTGTTCCTGACCGACATCTTCCCGACCGGGTACATGGCGGCCGACAACTGCGAGATCCGGCCCGGGGACACCGTCGCCGTCTGGGGGGCCGGGCCGGTCGGGCTCTTCGCCGCCAAGAGCGCCTGGCTGCTCGGGGCCGGGCGGGTGATCGTGATCGACTCGGTCGCCGGGCGGCTGCGGAAGGCCGAGCGGGATTGTAAGGCCGAGACGATCGACCGGCGGGAGAAGGACGTCCTGAACACCCTGGACGAGATGACCGCCGGCCGGGGCCCGGACTCGTGCATCGACGCGGTCGGGCTGGAGGCCCACGGGGCCACCGTCGTCGACCACGTCCTCGACCGGGGGATGCAGATGGTCGGGATGCAGTCCGACCGGCCGCCGGTCCTGCGGGAGACGATCTTGGCCTGCCGCAAGGGCGGGGTGGTGTCGATCCCGGGGGTGTACGGCGGGCTGGTCGACAAGTTCCCGATCGGGTCGGCGTTCGCCAAGGCCCTGACCCTGAAGATGGGCCAGACCCACGTCCACCGCTACCTCCGGCCGCTCCTGGCCCGGGTCGAGAAGGGGGAGATCGACCCGTCGTTCGTCATCTCCCACCGGCTCCGGCTGGCCGACGCCCCGTCCGCGTACCGGAACTTCCGGGACCGGAAGGACGAGTACATCAAGTGCGTGCTCAAGCCGTAGCCGCCCCGGGTGGCACCGGCAGGAATGCCTGTGCCACCGAACCGCAGTCCCCCCCGAGGTTCCCGATGAAGATGAACTCGCTCCGCGACGTGTTCGAGGAGATGGTCCGCGACCTGTATAGCGCGGAGGCCCAGGCCGTCCGGGCCCTGCCGAAGCTGGCCAGGGCGGCCTCCCACCCCGGGCTGCGGGACGCCTTCACCGCCCACCTGACCGAGACCAAGGGGCAGGTCGAGCGGCTGGACCGGGCGGCCGAGGCCCTCGGGATCAAGGCCAAGGGGAAGACCTGCGTGGCGATGAAGGGGCTGGTCGAGGAGGCGGCCGAGGTGATCGCCGCCGGGGGCGACCCGGCCGCCCGGGACGCCGCCCTGATCGCCGCCGCCCAGAAGCAGGAGCACTACGAGATCGCCGGGTACGGGACGGCCCGGACGTTCGCCCGGCTGCTCGGCGAGGACCAGGTGGCCGCCCTGCTGGAGGAGACCCTGCGGGAGGAGGAGGCGGCCGACCGGAAGCTGACCGGGGTGGCCGAGGCCGGGGGGGTCAACGCCGAGGCGGCCGGGGAGGACGACGGGCAGGCGACACCGGCCCGGAAGCCCGCCGGGGGGAGGAAGAAGGCGGCCGCCGGCCGCCGCTGATGTCCGCTCCCGTACCCATGAGGCCGGTCATGGAGGCGGTTTACCTCACCGACGACCCGCCGCCCCCGGACCCCCCGGCCCGGGTGCTGGTCGTGGCCCGGCCGGGGGCCGACCGCGACCGACTCCGGGACCAGTTGGCCGCCCTCGGGGCCGAGGTGGCCGAGGCCGACG
>JAIEQO010000096.1 GCA_019747655.1 Gemmataceae bacterium
ACGGCGCCGCCCGCCCGGCCGCAACCCCCGGCGGGTCGGAGTCGGCCCCGGGTGGGTCGGGGTGGCCGGGGCAGAGTCCTCGACGCCCCGGGCACCCAGACCAACCCGGGCACGACACGCTCGGGCAGGTGTCCGGCCGCACGCACCCGGAACGCGGTCCACGTTAGCCGGTTGCGCCGCCCGGCGCAAGGCCGGCCCGGGCCGGCGGCGATTCTTGGTAGGCCGGCCGGGGGGATGGTACAATGCGGGGGTCTGAGCCGGTCGGGCGGATTCCCCGGGTTGACTCTTGAATCCCGGGGGGCCGACCGGATACCCTGATGCGGCCCCTCCCCGCCGTCCCCGGGGTCGGACCGCGACGGACCGACCGAACACCCCCCGCCCGTCCCGCCGGCCGCCCGGGCCTCACCACCCCCGCCGGCCGGCCCCGGCCGGGCGACCGACCGAACCCGGCGCCCCGCGCCCCCGACCCAGGAGGAACACCCCCGATGGCGACCGCCACGGCGATCCTCGATACCCTCCGGACCGAGATCGACACCACCGACTACAAGAAGCTCCACTGGGAGGGCTCGTTCGGGGACTACCTGAACATCGTCCTGGAGCAGCCGGCCGTCACCCGGTCGGCCTACCAGCGGCTGTACGACATGATCCTGTCGCACGGCACCGAGGACATCTACGAGAACAAGGACAAGCTCACCCGGTTCAAGTTCTTCACCGACTTCGCCAGCCGCCACGCCGACGGCATCTACGGCCTCGACCGGCCGCTGATGCAGCTGGTCAACACCTTCAAGAGCGCGGCCCTGGGGTACGGGACCGAGCGGCGGGTGATCCTCCTGCACGGCCCGGTCGGCAGCGCGAAGTCGACCATCGCCCGCCTGCTGAAGCGAGGGCTGGAGGAATACAGCCGGGCCGACGCCGGGATGCTCTTCTCGTTCTCGTGGAAGGGGGCCGACGGCACCTGGGCCAAGGACCCGATGCACGGCGAGCCGCTCCAGCTCGTGCCGGAGGAGCACCGGGCCAAGCTGCTGGCCATGCTGAACGAGCAGGCCCCCGCCCACCCCTACGAGATCAAGATCAAGGGCGACCTCAGCCCGTACAGCCGGTACGAGTTCAAGACCCGGCTGCCGAAGTACGACGGCGACTGGCTCAAGATGCTCGAGAACGAGGTGAAGATTTACCGGCTCGTGCTGAGCGAGAAGGACCGGGTGGGGATCGGCACCTTCCAGCCGAAGGACGAGAAGAACCAGGACTCGACCGAGCTGACCGGCGACATCAACTACCGCAAGATCGCCGAGTACGGGTCGGACTCGGACCCCCGGGCGTTCAACTTCGACGGCGAGCTGAACATCGCCAACCGCGGGATCGTCGAGTTCATCGAGGTCCTGAAGCTGGACGTGGCGTTCCTGTACGACCTGCTCGGGGCGTCCCAGGAGCACAAGATCAAGCCGAAGAAGTTCGCCCAGACGGACATCGACGAGGTCATCCTCGGGCACACCAACGAGCCCGAGTACCGGCGGCTCCAGAACAACGAGTTCATGGAGGCCCTGCGGGACCGGACGGTCAAGATCGACATCCCGTACGTCACCCGGCTGCGGGACGAGGTGAAGATCTACGAGAAGGACTACAGCGCCGCGAAGGTCAAGGGGAAGCACATCGCCCCGCACACGGTCGAGGTGGCGGCCATGTGGGCGGTGCTGACCCGGCTGACCCCGCCCAAGCACGCCTCCCTCAGCCTGCTCCAGAAGATGAAGCTGTACAACGGCAAGACGCTCCCCGGGTTCACCGAGGACAACGTCATCGACCTGAAGCGGGAGGCGGTGGCCGAGGGGATGACCGGGATCAGCCCGCGGTACATCCAGGACAAGATCTCCAACGCCCTGGTGGCCCACCCGGACGAGGACAACATCAACCCGTTCATGGTGATGAAGGAGCTGGAGGACGGGCTGCGGCACCACTCGCTGGTCAAGGACGAGGACCAACTCCGGCAGTACAAGGAGATGCTGTCGGTGGTCAAGGAGGAGTACGAGGACGTCGTGAAGAACGAGGTCCAGCGGGCCATCGCCGCCGACGAGGAGGCCCTCACCCGGCTGTGCGGCAACTACATCGACAACGTCAAGGCGTACACCCAGCGGGAGAAGGTCCGCAACCGGTACACCGGCAATTACGAGGAGCCGGACGAGCGGCTGATGCGGTCGGTCGAGGAGAAGATCGACATCCCGGAGGGCCGCAAGGACGACTTCCGCCGGGAGATCATGAACTACATCGGGGCCCTGGCGATCGACGGCAAGAAGTTCGACTACCGGACCAACGAGCGGCTCCAGAAGGCCCTGGAGTTGAAGCTGTTCGAGGACCAGAAGGACTCGATCAAGCTGAGCAGCCTGGTGTCGAACGTGGTGGATAAGGCGACCCAGGAGAAAATCGACGTGGTCAAGAGTCGCCTGATCCGCAACTACGGCTATAATGAGGCGAGTGCCACCGACGTGCTGACCTTCGTGGCCAGCATCTTCGCCCGGGGGCAGACGAAAAAGTAAGGAAAAAGGCAAAAGGAAAAAGGAAAATACGGCAGGCCCGGTTGGTTTCGGACTTTGCCTTGTTCCTTTTGACTTTTGCCTTGCGACGAAGTCGCCCCGGGGCTTGGTGGGGTGGGGGCCTGACCGACCTGAAGGTGTGAACCTGGTCAGGGCGGAAGCAGCAGCCATAAGCGCTGGAGGGTGCGGCTCAGGGCACCCCCATCCTACCATCCCCCGGCGGCGACCCACGCGGCCCACCCCTCACCCGGGTGGGCCGCGTCACGTTCCGCCTGACCCGTACACCCGGACAACCCGATCCGACACATCCGGCGTACCCGGCCGGCCCCGCATGGGGTACGATGGAGTAGCCGGACGCACGGGAACCACCGGAGGCCCGCCGCCGTGGGACAGAAGATCGAGCAGGACCTGCAGCGGTTCCGCAGGCTGGTGCGGGGGAAGGTGAAGAGCAACCTTTCCAAGTACATCAGCCGCGGGGAGATGATCGGGAAGAAGGGGAACGACCTGGTGTCGATCCCCCTGCCCCAGATCAACCTCCCCCAATTCCGGTTCGGCAAGAAGGGGTCGGGCGGGGTCGGGGTCGGTCCCGGCCAGCCCGGGCAGCCCCTGACCGCCCCGCAGGAGGACGGCGACCCCCAGGCCGGCGACCAGCCGGGCGGGCACATCCTGGAAGTCGACCTGACGATGGAGGAGCTGGCCCAAATCCTCGGCGAGGAGCTGGAGCTGCCGCGGATCGAGCCGCGGGGGAAGAAGAACGTCGTCACCGAGAAGGACAAGTACTCGAGCATCCGGTCGGTCGGGCCGGAGTCGCTCAAGCACTTCAAGCGGACGTTCAAGCGGGCCCTCCAGCGGCAGGTGGCCGCGGGGCAGTACGACCCGGGCAACCCGGTCGTCGTCCCGGTCCGGGAGGACAAGCGGTACCGGAGCTGGCGGGAGGTGCCGAAGCCGGACAGCGTGGCCTGCGTCGTCTACATGATGGACGTGTCCGGGAGCATGACCGACGAGCAGAAGGAGATCGTGCGGATCGAGTCGTTCTGGATCGACATGTGGATCAAGAAGCACTACACCGGGGTCGAGACGGTCTACATCATCCACGACGCGGTGGCCGCCGAGGTCGACGAGCACACCTTCTACCACACCCGGGAGTCGGGCGGGACGAAGATCAGCTCGGCCTACGAGCTGTGCAACAAGGTCGTCGACGCCCGCTACCCGACGAGCGACTGGAACGTGTACGCGTTCCACTTCTCGGACGGCGACAACTGGGGCGACGACGTGCCGAAGTGCATGGAACTGCTCGGCAAGCAGCTGCTGCCGAAGCTGAACCTGTTCGGGTACGGGCAGGTCGAGTCGCCGTACGGCAGCGGCGAGTTCTTCGAGCACGTCAACGAGCTGACCGACGAGCACGAGAACGTGGTCGTCAGCCGCATCCCGGACCGGGAGGCGATCCTGGCGAGCATCAAGGAGTTCCTCAAGACCGGGCGGTGAGCCGATGCCGCCACCGCTGAGGCCGATCCACACCGACGCCGTCTACCAGTCCGGGCCGGGAAAGCTGTCACTGACGTACTGGCGGTCCCGGTCGACGGCGGACATCCTGGCGTCACTGCTGCCCGGCCGGGCCGAGGCCCTGCGGGTCAAGCCGGACGGGCGGGTGATGAACGGGAACACCCGGCTCAAGGTGTTGGCGGAACGGGGCGTCGACATCGACCAACTGCCGCGGGAGGACGTGCCGTGAACCGACCCGACCCGCCGTTCGCGAGCCCGGACGAGGCGTTCGCCGTGCTGACCACGGCCGAGCAGACCCGCCTGTTAATCCGGTTGGCCCGCGAACTCACCCTGGTCGCCCGCGACTACTACGTGCCGGGGACCCTCGAACTGTCCGACCCGGCCGCCGTCCGGCTCGTGAACGAAGTCCAGCACCGGGTGACGGCCCACGCCGAGGCCTGCCTGGACGGGGGGGGCGGTGACGCCCCTGTGGGGTACGGGTTCGTGACCGACTGCTGGGAACACGACGGCCTGCGGGAAAAGGTGTGGGGGGCGTTCGCCCGCGCCTACGATTCGGTCCGGCCCCTGACGGCGGCCGCGGCGGGCTGACCCCGCCGCCGCACGGAGCACCCCATGAGCACCGGCTTCTATTACACCAACCTGCCGCCCCACCTGCGGGTGCTGAAGGACGAGATCGAGGGGTACGCCCGGGGGTACGGGCTGGACTTCTACGAGACCATCTTCGAGGTCGTCGACGCCGACGACCTGAACGAGATCGCCGCCTACGGCGGGTTCCCGACCCGGTACCCGCACTGGTCGTTCGGGATGCAGTACGAGGAGCTGAAGAAGAGCTACGAGTACGGGCTGTCGAAAATCTACGAGATGGTCATCAACAACGACCCGTGCTACGCCTACCTGATGCGGTGCAACCACACCGTCGACCAGAAGCTGGTCATGGCCCACGTCTACGGGCACTGCGACTTCTTCAAGAACAACGCCTACTTCGGGCACACCACCCGGAAGATGATGGACGAGATCGCCAACCACGCCGCCCGCATCCGCCGGTACGTCGAGCGGTTCGGGGAGGACGAGGTCGAGGCGTTCGTCGACAAGTGCATGTCGGTCGACGACCTGATCGACATCCACTCGGTCGCCATCAAGCGGCGGGACGACGCCAGCAAGTACGACTTCACCCCGGCGGCGGCCGAGGACGGGGACGGCGACGAGCCGGCCCACCGGTTCAAGGCCAAGGGGTACATGAGCGACTACCTCAACCCCCCGGACCGGCTGAAGGCGGCCGACGACGAGCGGAAGAAGCTCAAGAGCGCCCGGGTCCCGCACTTCCCGGAGCGGCCGGAGAAGGACGTGCTCCTGTTCCTGATCGAGCACGCGCCGCTGAAGAACTGGCAGCGGGACGTCCTTTCGATCGTCCGGGACGAGGCCTACTACTTCTACCCCCAGGCCCAGACGAAGATCATGAACGAGGGCTGGGCCTCCTACTGGCACAGCACCATGATGACCCAGAAGGTGCTGGAGCCGTCGGAGGTGATCGACTACGCCGACCACCACTCCGGGACGATGGCCACCAGCGGCCGCCGGCTCAACCCGTACAAGCTCGGGATCGAGCTGCTGAGGGACGTCGAGCGGCGGTGGAACATGGGCCAGTTCGGGCCGGAGTGGGAGGCCTGCGAGGACATGGACAAGAAGCGGACCTGGGACCGGCAGCTCGGCCTCGGGCGGGAGAAGATCTTCGAGGTCCGCCGGGTCCACAACGACATCACCTTCATCGACACCTTCCTGACCCCGGAGTTCTGCAAGGAGTACAAGCTGTTCTCGTTCGGCTACCAGGAGCCGACCAAGAACTACGTGATCGAGAGCCGGGAGTTCCAGAAGGTCAAGCAGCGGCTCCTGTTCAGCCTGACGAACTTCGGCAAGCCGTGGATTTACGTCCTCGACGGGAACCACAAGAACCGCGGCGAGCTGCTCCTCAAGCACGACCACCACGGGGTGGATTTGAAGCTGGACGAGGCCCGTGATACACTCCAGAACCTCCAGTACATCTGGGCACGGCCGGTGCACCTGGAGACGGTCCTGGACGGCCACCCGGCGGTCCTCAGCTTCGACGGCACCGACCACACCCAGCACGTAACCGGAGGCTCCGATGACGCTCGCGGAAAAGCTGCTGCCAAGGCTAAGTGAGTGGCGGCCGGCCGGGGCCGGCCGGCACACCTGGGCCGAGACCGCCGGCGGGTGGGCCGTCCACCTGGCCGCCGACAAGGCCGAGTCGCTGTCGTGCCTGGTCTGGGAGCTGACCCTGGCCCGGGCCGGCGACGCCCCCGACGGGCTGACGGTCAAGGACTGGGCGGCCGGCGTCGCCGACCGGGTGACGGGCCTGCTCGAACCGCTCAAACTGTACGAGGTCGATACCACCCGCGACGAGGCCGTCCTGCGGAGCGAGGCCCCCTCCGCCCGCGGCGGCCGGCTCGGGTACTACGAGGTCCACCTGTTCGGCACGACCCGGGCCGTCGTCCGGCGGTTCGCCGCCGACAAGGCCGTCCCCGGCCGCGAGCAGGTCGCCTTCGCCCTGACCCACGAGGTCCTGGCCAAGCTCTGCGGCGACCTCGCCGGGGAGTAGGCACGGTCTCCCCGACCGCTACAACACGAACGCCCGCCGGTCCGACCGGCGGGCGTTCCCGCTTTTCCGGAGGAGAAGGCATGTTCCGATCCGTCGTCGCCGCCGGGGTGGTGGCCGCGGCCGCCGGGGTGGCCCCGGCCGCGGTCAAGACCGAGGCGGTCGAGTACGAGTTCGGCGGGACCAAGCTGAAGGGGTTCGTCGCCTACGACGACGCCAACAAGGACAAGAAGCCCGGCGTCGTCGTCTTCCCCGAGTGGTGGGGGCTGAACGACTACGCCAAGGACCGGGCCAGGCAGCTCGCCGAACTGGGCTACGTCGCCTTCGCCGCCGACCTGTACGGGGAGGGGAAGGTGATCGACGCGGCCCACCCGGACGACGCCCGGGCGATGGCCACCGCCCTGCGGAAGGACCAGGCGGTGTGGCGGGGCCGGGCGGCCGCCGCCCTCAAACAACTGACCGACCGGCCGGACGTGGACGCCTCGAAAGTCGCCGCCATCGGCTACTGCCTCGGCGGGTCGACGGCCTTGCAACTGGCGTACTCCGGGGCCGACCTGAAGGCGGTGGCCACCTTCCACGCCGCCCTGCCGACCCCGACCGCCGGGGAGGCGAAGGCCGTCAAGCCCCGCATCCTGGTCGCCCACGGGGCGGCCGACCCGTTCATCCCGGAGAAGGCCGTCGCCGACTTCCGGTCGGCCCTGGACGCGGCCGGGGCCAAGCACGAGTTCGTCGCCTACGACGGGGTCGTCCACAGCTTCACCAACCCGGCCGCCGACAAGGTCGGGATGAAGGGGATGCAGTACGACAAGACCGCGGACGAGGACTCGTGGAAGCGGATGAAGGAGCTGTTCAAGGCCACCCTGGGGAAGTAAAGTCGGTCGCCCCGGCCGATTGCCGTTGCCCTCCCGACGCCCGCGGCGGTCTAATCCGCTGCCGCGGGGCCGATGTGAGTCGGCGCCGCCCGCCCGCGGCCCGCCGGGAGGACGCCGACCATGTCCGCCGTTGCCGATGCCCCGCCGGCCGCCCCCGCGAAGG
>JAIEQO010000653.1 GCA_019747655.1 Gemmataceae bacterium
GGCGGCCGTGTGGCTCGGGGCCGCCGCCGCCGCCGACCGCCGGCTCCGCCGGTCCCCGGTCGTGTGGGCCACGCTGGCGGCCCTGGCGGTCGAGGGCGCGCTGTACGTGCGGGGGCTGGACCTCCCCCCGCAACCGGCCGAGCCGACGGCGGACAAGGTCGCCCGCCTCGCCGGCCACACGGCCAAACTGTTCAGCCTCAGCCCCGGGTGGACCAGCCCCGAGACCTGGTGGTCGTCTGCGGCTCTGATGGCCGGGCCGGCGTTAGCCGCGGTGACGATGTGCGTCCACGCCGCGGCCCGCCGGCCCGGTGAGCGGGTCCGGGCGGCCGGGCTGCTGGCCTGGCTGGGCGGGTGGCTGGTCCTGCTCGCCGGGGTGGCGTGGGGGCGGTCCGGGTGGAGGGACCTATTCCTGTCCCGGTACGTCACCCTGGCGGTGCCGCTGAACGCCTGGGTCGTGCTGGTCGCCGTCCTGTACGGCGGCCGCCGGTGGGGGTGGGGCGTCCCGCTGTGGCTGGTCGCCGTCCAGCTCTACGTTTACCCGGGCGGGATCGCCATCGGCCGGCACTGCGGCGTCACCCACCGGCAGCTCATGAAGGAGTTCGAGCACGACGCCAAGGCCGGGACCCCGATCCCGGTGCTGGCCGAGCGGTACGCCGACGGGCTGCTGTTCGGGCAGCGGGCGGCCCTGTGCGAGCGGCTGCTGGAGCTGCGGGCGGCCGGGTGGCGGCCGTTCGCCGGCCTCCCGGACGATCCCTACGACGCCCACGACCTGCCCGCCCGGGACGGCGAACACGTCTGGCTCCCCGGGAGCGCGGAGGTGGTCGCCGTCCGGTTCGCCTACCACGCCCCCGGCGGGACGGCGGGGGAACTCCGGGTGGACACGCCCGCCGGCCCACCCCCCCGGCCCACCCGGCTATCCGACCGCCCGGGCGACCACACCGCGATCGTCTTCCTCAACCGCCAGACCGACAACCTCGGCTGGCAACTGACCCCGACCGGCCACCGGGTCGGACAGGTCACGGTGATCGTCCCCCGCGGGGCGTGGCCCGGCGGCCGCCCGTGGCCCGAGTAGCACGCCCCGCGCGGAAGGATTTGGCCGCCCGCCACCGGGCCGCGGATTCGCCCTCGTGGACCGACTCCGCGAGGGAGGCCCCGGCCGTGACGGCGACCGCGAGCCGGCAGTTCGACCAGGCCGGGGCCGAGGCCTTCGGCCAGAAGCTGGTGGGCGTCCTGAACGGGGCCGGGCTCGCCCTGATGACCTCGGTCGGCCACCGGACCGGCCTGTTCGACGCGATGGTCCGCCTCCCGCCGGCCGACAGCCACGCCATCGCCCGGGCCGCCGGGCTGAGCGAGCGGTACGTCCGCGAGTGGCTCGGGGCGATGGTCACCGGCGGCATCGTCGAACACGACCCGGTCAAGGGTACGTTCCGGCTGCCGCCCGAACACGCCGCCTGCTTGACCCGGGCCGCCCGGCCGAACAACATGGCCGTCGCGGCCCAGTTCATCGCCGTTCTGGGGGCGGTCGAGGACCGGGTGGTCGAGGCGTTCCGGCACGGCCGCGGCATCCCCTACACGGCCTACCCGCGGTTCCACGCGGTCATGGCCGAGGAGAGCGACCAGACGACCATTGCCGGATTGGAGGAGCACATCCTGCCGCTGGTTCCCGGGCTGCCGGAGCGGCTGGCCCTGGGGGTCGACGTGCTCGACATCGGTTGCGGGTCGGGGTACGCCCTGGTCCGGATGGGCATGCTGTTTCCGGCCAGCCGGTTCGTCGGGTACGACCTCTCGACGGAGGGGATCGAGGCCGGGCGGGCGGCCGCCCGGCGGGCCGGGCTGCGGAACGTCCGGTTCGAGGTGGCCGACGTCGCCCGGCTGGCCGACGCCCGGTGCTTCGACCTCGTCACCGCGTTCGACGCGGTCCACGACCAGGCCGACCCGGCCGGGGTGCTCCGGAACGTCCGCCGGGCCCTCCGCCCGGGCGGGGTGTTCCTGATGCAGGACATCCGGGCGTGCAGCCACCTACACGGGAACCAGGACCACCCGATGGCCCCGTACCTGTACACGGTCTCGTGCATGCACTGCATGTCGGTATCACTGGCCGCCGGCGGGCCGGGGCTCGGGGCCGTGTGGGGGAAGGAGCTGGCCCTGGAGATGCTGGCTGCCGCCGGGTTCGCCGACGTGACGGTTCACGCCCTGCCGCACGACCCGCTGAACGACTACTACGTGTGCCAGCCAACCCCGTAGGAGGTGGCATTAGTTGGGTGGCGCAGTGAGTTCACGGGCCGCGGCCGCCCGGACGGCCTCCCGCAGCATTAACCGCGAGAGCGGCCCGTCGCCCGGGTCGAACTGGCAGAGCGGGTCGAGCGGCCCGCGGGCCGGGGACCACAGGACGCCGGCGAGCTTGGCCGCCGCGTAGCCGCGGACCTCGATCCCTTTGGCCCACGGCGGGTCGTTCGGCTCGGCCTCCCGGTCGTCGAGGAACCCGGCCAGGAATCGCAGCCGTTCCCGCCGGAGGGCCGGCTCCCGCGCCTCCCGCGGGCGGCTGTCGACGGCGAGCACGGCCCGGGCACGCTCGTGCGGGGTCGCCCGCCGGGTGACGGCCGCCAGGGCGTCCCAGCTCGCCGTGTCGGCCGACCGCTCGACCAGGAATACGAACCGCGCGGGGACATCGCACGCCCACTTCCTGGCGGCGGCTTGCTCCAGGGTGCCGCGGAGGAGCTTCCGGCCGACGGGCGGGTCGACCGCGAGCAGAACATCGAGCGCGGCCGCCCGGTGCAGTTCGCGGGCATGCCCGGCCCCTTCGGAGAGGACCGCGACCTTTTCGGCCGGCGGGAGTGTACTTGCCCCGACCTCCGCGGCGTAGCCCCAGCTCCACAGCAACGGCCGCCGCCGGAGGAGGGCCCGGTACACTTCGGCAAGCTGCTCCGGGTACTTGGTCCGGAGCACCCGGGCGAGGCGCGGGTTCGGCTCTATGTCAGACCCGCCTGGGTCAGGGTCGGCGGCCGAAAGGGCCCGGCTCACCAACCACTCCCGCTCGCCCATTTTTTGTGCCGCCGCCCACCACGCCCGGGCCTTCCCCGGGTCGAGCCGCACCTGATCATGCCACGACGAGCCGTGCCCGTCGATCTGCCCGTCGGCCAGTCGACCGAGGATCTGCCCAACCAAGTGGCCGACGCGGAGTTCGAGGTCGAAGTGCATGTTCCCGAGGTACTCGGCCGTGCCCCGGGTCAGTCGCTCGTCGCCGACGTGATCGAGCAGGGCGGGGACGGCGTCGAACCCGAGGTCGACCAGCTTCCAGTAAGCGACGTGGCCGGCGTCACGCCCGACCGGGGGAGGCCCGGGGCTGGGAATATGCCCCGGTTCCGTCCAATACTCCGTCAGGTCGTCGATCAGCGACTCGACCGACCCCGGCTTCGATGTCCGCGGGGCGACCGTCAGGGCAAGCTTTCGGAGTAGGTCTTTGTGTTTGGCCGTTCGCAAAACTTCGTACTCTCTGGAGAGGTCCGTGAGCCTCCGGAACACCTGCTTCCGGTCGCTGTCTTGTTCGGCCAGCTCGGACGCCGTCGTATTCCATGCCGAGACGCGGAGGTTGTCGAGGGCCTGACGGTCCCCAGCCCCGGTCGCGTCCCAGGCCCGGCGGTACGCCGCGTCGGCGAGGCCATCCCAGCCACGGGCCGCGCAGTGGACCGCGAAGCAGAGGTCGTCCATGCCGTCCGGCCTCACGCCGCGGAAGGCGTCCGGCGTCGGGGCGACCACCTGGACATCTGCCGGTTTGATGTCCGCATCCGTGATCCATCGGCCGATCCAGTAGGTCGGTTCCCCGCCGTCCTCGGCCGGCGGCACGCGAAACCCGACGGCATACGGGTCGGGGCTCGGTTCACCGGTCTTCGGATCGACCCGGTGGAGGTCGAGCCGAACGAGGTCCGCGCCCGCCGGCGGGAACGGCAGCCCGAGCCGGCGGTATCCGGCCACTACTTCGGCTAGTGTCGGTCGCGGCGGGGGAGCCGCCGGTGGGCCTGCGGCGGTCACCCGGATCGAGGTGGCGGCCGCGATTACAAGGGTAAGCCGAACCGCGAACGTCATGGTGGGCCCTTGACCGGTTCGACAGCCACCTCGACGAGGTTGTCGAAGAACGTCGCCCCGGCCCCGAGGTCGGTCAGAGCGGTGCTGGTGGTGGTGTTGGGATTCACCCCGTCGTCGGTGAACCGCCGCCACCGCAAGCCGAGCGACACCACCACCCCGGGCTTGACCGACTCGCCGACCACGGCCGTCGCCCGGAACCGGCCGCGGCCGTTGAACACCGTCACCCCCTGCCCGTCCGCGATGCCCCGCTTCGCGGCGTCGGCCGGGTGGATTTCCAGCGTCGGCCCGCCGGCCGCCTCCCGCAGGGCCGGGACGTTGGCGAACGTCGAGTTCAGGAACGCCGGGTCGGGCGGGGTCAGCAGTTGCAAGGGGTACTTGGCGGCCAGGTCCGGCCGGGTCTGCGGGTCCTCGTGGGGCGGGGTGTAGTTCGGTAGGGGGTCGCGGCCGGCGCGGGCCTCCCGTTCGCTGTACAGCTCGCACTTGCCCGACGGCGTCGGGAACCCCCCCTCGGCGAACGGGGCCCACCCCTCGGGCAGGTTCAGCCGGACCGGACCGGCCTTCGCGGCGTCGAGTGTGACGCCGGCGAACACCCCCCTGGGACCGCGGCCGTCCCGGCCGCTCCGCCCGGCGGGCATAAGAGCGGCCGGGACGGCCGCGGTCCCAGGATCGAGACCCAGTGCGCCCCCCGCCAACTCCTCGTCCGCCTCCTCGAACAGTTCCGGCTCGAACCCCATCTCCCGGGCCAGAAGCCGGAACACCTCCGTGTTCGGCTTGCTCTCGCCGAGCGGGGCGACGGCCGGGTTGTTGGCCTGGACGTACAGGTGGCCGTAGCTGCCGTGCAGGTCGAAGTGTTCGATCTGGCTGGTGGCCGGGAGCACAATGTCGGCGTAATCGGCCGTATCGGTTTGGAACTGGTCGTGAACGACGGTAAACAGGTCCTCGCGCTCCAGCCCCTTCAGCACCCGGGACTGATCGGGGCAGACGGCCGCCGGGTTCGAGTTGTACACGAACAGGGCCTTCACCGGCGGCCCGGGCAGCTCCCCGTGCAGTGCCTCGGCGAGCTGCACCATGTTGATCGTCCGCGTCCCCGGCGGGATCAAGTCCGGCCGTTCCAGGTAAGCCCCGTCCCAGGGGTAGGCCTTGCTCGTGCTCAGCAGCGCCCCACCGCCCGGATACCGCCAATCGCCGGTGATAGCCGGTAGGCACACGACGGTGCGAACAGCCGTGCCACCGCCCCCGTGCCGCTGGAGGCCGTAGTTCAGCCGGATCAGGGCCGGCCCGCCGAACAGCTCCCGGCTCCGGCCGTACTCCCGGGCGAACCGCTCGACCTCCTCCACACTCAAGCCGGTGATGCCGGCGACCCGGGCCGGCGGGTACTCGGCCAACGCCCGTTCGCGGAGGGCGTCCGCTCCGACCGTGTAGCGGTCGAGGTAGTCCTGATCGATCCACCCCTCGCGGAACAGGACGTGCATCACGCCGAGGGCGAGGGCCGCGTCCGTGCCCGGTCGGACCGCCAGCCACCAGTCCGACTTGGCGGCCGTGGGGGACTTGTACGGGTCGACCGTGACGATCCTCGCGCCGCGCTTGCGGGCCTCGTGCTCGACCTTCCAGAAGTGGATGTTCGTGACGGCGGTGTTCGAGCCCCAGTTGACGATGAACCGGGCGTTCACAGCCGCCTCGGGGTCGATCATCGCCCGGGTGCCGAGGGTCACGTCGCACCCGACCGCCCCGGCCTCGGCGCAGATCGTCCGGGCCAACAGCGATGCCCCGAGCCGGTGGAAGAACCGCCGGTCGAGGCTGGCGTACATCAGCTTGCCCATCGTCCCGGCGTAGCTGTACGGGAGTATGGTCTGCGGGCCGTGGATCGAGCCGGCGATCTGCTTGAACCGGGTGGCGATCTCGCGGATCGCCTCGTCCCAGTCGATCCGCACGAACCGCCCCTCCCCCTTCCGGCCGACCCGACGGAGGGGGTACAGGAGCCGGTCCGGGTGGTACACCCGGTCGAGGTAGTGGTTGACCTTGCGGCAGAGGAACCCGCGGGTGAACGGGTGGTCGGGGTCGCCCCGCAGCTTGACCGCCCGGCCGGTGGAGTCGTCCACGGTGACGACCATCCCGCAGGCGTCGGGGCAGTCGTGCGGGCAGACGCACCGCACCGTTCGCAGTTCCCGCGTCATGCCGTGGCCACCCCGGGGAGGTCGGTTGATATGATACCGGAACCCGGCCCGGCCGGCGGCCCGACCCGCCGGCGGCCGAAATCCGCACCCGTCCCTTGCGTCCGGCGGTCGCCCCGGCCACAGTAGTTCGCAGACCCGCACCCGGGACAAGGACCCGCAGCATGCCGGCCCCCGCCACCGTCCCCGACTTGCTCGACCTGGTCCGGCGGAGCGGGCTGGTGGCGGAACCGGCCCTGGACGCGGCGGTCGGCCGGTACACGACGGCCGGCACCCTCCCGCCGACGGTCGACGGGGCGGCCGCCCTGCTGGTCCGGGACGGCCTGCTCACCTTCTTCCAGGCCAAGCAGATCAAGCTCGGCCGGTACAAGCGGTTCACCATCGGGTCGAAGTACCGGCTGCTGGAGCTGATCGGGGCCGGCGGGATGGGGGCGGTGTACCTCTGCGAGCACACCCTGATGCGGCGGCTGGTCGCCCTCAAGGTGCTCCCGGTGGACAAGCTGTCCGACCCGTCGAACCTGGAGCGGTTCCACCGGGAGGCCCGGGCGGTGGCCGCCCTCGACCACCCGAACATCGTCCGGGCCTACGACATCGACCAGCACGAGAAGCTGCACTTCCTGGTGATGGAGTTCGTGGACGGGAACAGCCTCCAGGACGTGGTCGCCCGGCACGGGCCGATGGACCCGGTCCGGGCCGCCCACTACGTCGCCCAGGCCGCCCTGGGGCTCCAGCACGCCCACGAGCTGGGGATGGTCCACCGGGACGTGAAGCCCGGGAACCTGCTGCTCGACCGGGCCGGGGTGATCAAGATTCTGGACATGGGGCTGGCCCGGTTCTTCTCCAAGCCGACCGACAGCGTGACCGAGAAGTACGACGACAAGTGCGTCCTCGGGACGGCCGACTACCTGGCCCCGGAGCAGGCGGTCACCAACACCGTCGACATCCGGGCCGACGTGTACGCCCTCGGCGGCACCCTGTACTTCCTGCTGACCGGCCAGACCCCGTTCCCCGGCGGGACGATCGCGGCCAAGCTGGTCGCCCACCAGACCCGCGAACCGAAGTCGGTCGAGTCGTACCGGCCGGACGTCCCGGCCGGCATCCGGGCCGTCCTGAAGAAGATGATGGGCAAGGACCCGGCCACCCGTTACCAGGAGCCGGGCGAGGTGGCCGACGCCCTGGCCGAGTGGGCCGACGGGTCGATCGACCCGCCCCTGGCCCGGGAGATGCCCGGCCTCTGCCCGCTCGTCCTGTCCCTCACCGTCCGGGCGGCCGACAAGGCGGGGGCGACGGCCAACGCCGTCCCGCTCGGCCGGGTGCTGTTCGGCCCCAGCCGGTCGGGGGTCGTCAAGGGCGGGAGTTCGGTCCGCACCCGGGCGGTGGCGGCCGCGGCGGCCTCGCCGGCGGCGCGGCCGGTGGGAGGCCCGATCTCG
>JAIEQO010000478.1 GCA_019747655.1 Gemmataceae bacterium
GCCCCTGCTGGAGCCCCTGCTGGAGCCCCTGCTGGAGCCCCTGCTGGAGCCCCTGCTGGAGCCCCTGCTGGAGCCCCTGCTGGAGCCCCCGACGGACGATCGCCTGGTACGTCACGGACTCTTCCATCTGCATCACCCCTGCGAGGAGATTATCCACCACGGGCTCGGGGTAACGCAACCCCATCAACACGTAGGTGGCGGCCCAGAGCTTGTTCCGGAGGTCCCGTTCGGCTTCCCGGTCGAGCCGGTCGGTCATCCGGCTCACCACCGCCGGCACGTCCGGCTCCCGAACGGCGGCGATCGGGGCCAGCGGGAGGACCGCGAGCGGCCCGCCGAGGAAGTCGGCCGGCGGCCGGTCCCGGACCCGGATCACCTCGTACCGGAACTCCCACCCCGGACCGACCGGCGGGTCCACCGCCAGCCGCCCGCTCATGCCGTCGTCCGAGCCGAGCCACACCACGACCGTCGCCACCGGCAACCGGTGGCGGTACTGCAGCAGGGCGTTGTATTGGAGGAACCGGCGGGCCAAACCGCCTTCGCTCGCCGCCTGGAACTCCAGATGCAACAGCCACGGGTCCGGGCCGTCCACCCGGATCACCTTGTCCGCGTCGGTCGTCACCGTGGACAGGCCGGCGTCGACCAGCCGGACGGCGCCCGGGAGGGCTGACCCGCCGAGGAACGACACCCACCCGGCCGGGTCGGCCTCGATCAAGTCCTTGCTCGTGGCGTCGAACGGCTTGCTCACGCCGCACCCGCCTTGTCCAGTTCGGCGACCAGGGCCCGCAAGAACGGCTCGGCGTCGGACACGATGCCGACCGTCTGGGTGCTGCCGCGGTCCATCAGCTTCGTCACCGTCGCCGGGCTGATGTCCACGCACGCCACCCGCACCCACCCCGGCAGGAGGTTCCCGACCGCGATGCTGTGCAGCGTCGTCGCCACCATCAGGCAGAAGCCGACGCCGGGGATCAGCCGCCGCATCGCGTCCTGGGCCTCGATGACGTCGGTGATCACGTCCGGCAACGGGCCGTCGTCGCGGATGCTCCCGGCCAGCACATACGGGATGTCCCGCTTGACGCACTCGTACATGATCCCGCTCGTCAGCTTGCCGGCCGCGACCGCCTGCTTGATGCCGCCCAGCCGGCGGATCGTGTTGATCGTCCGCAGGTGGTGCTCGTGCCCCTCGTCGGTCGGCAAGCCCTGCTCCAGCGAGACGCCGAGGCTGGTCCCGTAGAACGCCTGCTCGATGTCGTGGGTGGCCAGGGCGTTGCCGGCGAACAGGACGTGCAGATACCCGTCCCGGATCAGCTTCGCCACCAGCTCGCCGCCGCCGGTGTGGACGACCGCCGGGCCGAGGACCGCCAGGATCTTCTCGCCGGCCGCCTTCGTCCGCCGCATGGCGGCCGCGATCTCCCGGACGCTCACCGCCTTCGGCTTCTCGCTCGACACCGCGCTGGTCATGAACTCGAACAGGTCGTGCCGCTTGCCGGCCGCCTCCGGCGGGAACACCCGGATGCCCCGCCGGCCGACGACCACCTTGTCCCCGACCGCCACCCCGATCATCGGGACGCACCGGGCCGCCCCGCCCTCCGGGTCGAGGACCACCCCGCAGTCCATCTCCTGGTCCTCGACCTCGACCCACTCGCCGCCGAGGCGGACCTGGGTGCGGAAGTTGGTCGAGCAGTAGAACCCGTCCGGGAACGCCCCGGCCACGTCGGCGACGGCCGCGGTGCAGTCGGCCGGGTGGACCGGGACGGCCCCGTGCGGGTGGATCTCGGCCAGGACGCTTTCGAGGACGGCCGGGGAGTCGGCCCGGACCTCGATCCGGGCGTAGGACGGGTCGTCCTGCCGGGCCCCGACGCGGAACTCCTGGATGTGGTACTCGGCCCCGCGGGACAGGATGGCGTCGAGCACCTTGGGGAGCAGCAGCGAGTCGACGATGTGCCCGGACATCTCGACGTGTTCGACGTGGCGGGCGGCCATTGGCGGCACTCCGGTCGGCGGGCGGGATACCCCATTAGTACCCCGCCGCCGGCCGGAATGCGAGCCGCCCGTCCCGTCCCTCAAGCCGGGGTGATTGGTTCTGGCCGACTGCGCCACCCCGCTTCCGAATCAACCCGATTCGACCGGAGGAAACAGCGTTGGAACGACCCGCTAGGCGGTAACGCGAGAATCTTTCGGGATTCTTGTTGACAGCTCGGCCTAAATCGGGACAATTGTGGGTGTTATTGTGCCCGCGATTGCGTAGCTGGGGCGTAGCCGTGATGTAACGCTCGCTGGATGCACAAGAGAAGTCAACATGGACAAGATCGCCTGTCTGTTCAGTATGTTTCTACTGATCGGCTGTTCCAAGTCGGCACCGCCCCAGCCAGAAGGTCCGACCGCACCGTCAACGAACGGCTCGATCCCATCTCAGCCAGAGCGGGCACAACGCCCCATTACAGTCGCTGTGAGTCATAACACGAGGGAACTGTCGGAAGTGCAAGAACTAGGGGTGACTTGGCTTAACTTCAAGTCTAGCAAAAATGGCAACGTACGAATTATCAAGCCAGAAAACTTCTTTACATTTGTAAACTACATTTACGCCAGAGAGGGGAATCCGAAGGCTTTCCAAGAGAAACATGGACGGCGTGTGCGGCTTATTGGGACGCCCCTGACGGCTTCCAAAGAGGGTGTTGGGAAGATGTTCCTGATCCTACCTTGCCCGAGTTTCGCAAAAGATGAGTTCGTAAAGATCGAGTTCACCGACCTCAGGGAGCTCGGACGGCTTGACTTCGCCAAGCCGTCTCTAGTGGCGATTGATTGTGACATGGACGAGCAGGTGAAGCCCTTTTGGTGGAAAGTGTACTCAAATCCCAAACTCGTGGCCTCCTCTGTTGAAGACTACAAGGCTGCCATAGACCTCCCTTGAAGCCCGAAAACTCAGGAAGCGGAAGAATCAAACGCTGTCGGTGAGTCGCTCCGACCGAAGCGCGACCGTGTCGTGGCCAGTAACTCGGTATTTGAGAAGGATTGTGGCCGCGGTGGTGGCAACTGAGCCAATCACCGGGCGTTGTTTTGCCCGCAGTGGTTGTTTTCGTGTGTCCTAGTTCCCCACCCTGCCGACCGGTGGGCGGGGTCGTTCGGAGGTGATGCGAATGGCCGTCGCTGGTTACTTCATCTGCCCCCACTGCGGCAAGCGGCCGGCGGCTGGTACGGATGCCAACGGCAACACGATCTTCGTCTGCTGCACTCAGGGCGGGGAGCGGAGCTTCAACGACTTGGTCAGGCTGCCGGTCCAGCCCCCCGACCCTTCGGACCCGGACGCTATGCCGGTCCTCCGGTCGTAGTTCCCACGGCGTCGGGTTCGGGCAGCGGAGCCGAATCGGGGCACTGCACCTGACCCTGCCCGCATGATGGCTTTCTGGTATCTGTAGCTTACCGGTCCTGGCCTGCTCGGTGAGCGAGATCGTCCGGACCTCCCACCTCTTTACCGTCTCCGCCGACCGGTGCGAGGACAGCTCCCCTGGCCGTCACCGGCCGACTCGCCCGCTGGGCCGTGACGACGTTCTCGCCTCGGGCCGGTCGGGTATACTGGCTACCGCCGGTGCTGTCGCCCGGCCGGAGCCGAGCCATGCCGTTACACGACTGGACCGGTCTTCCCGGCTGGGACGAGGTTCGTCAGGTCTGGATGGTCGAGCTTCTGTACGCCGTCAAGCCGCTCCTCCCGCCGGCCTACCGGGCGACCATCGGCACCACCCCGACCTTCGCCATCCGGGCACCCGTCCCGGACGACGGCCGGCCGGCACGGCGCGGCGGGTGACACAGCCGGTGACGCCGTGTATCGTGAGGTTGTCGCTACCGCCCCGAGGCAACCCGATGGCCGCCACCGAGCCGCGCCTGAGCCGCGAGGAACTCGCCCGCCGCGGCGATGACGCCTTCGCCCGGCAGGTCCGCCCCGCCCTCCGCCCGGAGGACGACGGCAAGTTCGTCGCCATCGACGTGGAGTCCGGCACCTACGAGGTGGACGAGGACGAACACTCCGCGGTGTCCCGCCTACACCGCCGGGTGCCGGGGGCGCAGGTCTGGCTCGTCCGCGCTGGGTATCCGGCCACCCACCTGCTGCGGGGCGGCCGGTGATCCGCGGTATCGTCACCGCCAACCGCGTGCCGGTGGTCCGCCTCCGGGTCCGTGGCCCGGGCGCGACGGCGGATGTAGACGTGGTCGTGGACACCGGATTCACCGGGGCGTTGGTACTCCCGATGTCGGTCGTAACGGCCCTCGGCCTGCCGTGGCAGTCGGGCGGAACGGCAGTGCTGGCGGACGGCTCGGCCCAACAGATCGATTACTACGAGGCGGAGCTGGAGTGGGGGCCGGGGTGGGTGCCGGTCCTGGCGATGTCGGTCGGGCCGGAGGCACTGCTTGGGATGCGGCTGCTGGCCGGCCACCGGTTGGCGGTCGAGGGCTCGCCGGGCGGCTCGGTCGAGATCGTCCCGTGGCCGTAAGCCGCCCGGCCCTTCCGGGCCGGACGAGTCACGCCGAACCCGACGAGCCGGCCCGTCCCCATCTACCGCCCACCGCCGACCGGTTCGAGGACCGCCCCGCCGGCCGGGGTCACGTCCGGCACAGCCACCTTCGACCGCCGGGTCCGCTCGCCGGCGTAGAACCAGACCGTACTCACCGCCGTCAGGACGAGCAACGCCCCGAACACCACCTGCGACACCCCCAGCCACGAGTTCAGCGGCGCCCACGCCAGCGGCAGGAGCACCCCGCCGAACGCCCCGAGCATCCCGACCAGCCCGCCGACCGCCCCGACGTTCGCCGGGAAGTGCTCCGGGATCAGCTTGAACACGCTCGCCTTGCCGGTCCCCATCCCGGCCCCGAGGGCGAACAGGGCCAGCGTGAACGACCACACCCCCAGCCCGAGCGGCAGCGTCAGCACCAGCCCGGCCGCCAGCATCCCCCAGAACACCGCCGCCATCACCGGCTTCGCCCCGACCCGGTCCGACAGCCACCCGCCCAGCGGCCGCAGGAGGCTGGCCGGGAAGACGTAACAGACCGCCGCCAGGAACCCGATCCACCGGGTCAGGTAGTCGAGGTCGGCCTTCACCTCCGGGTGACCGGCCATGTAGGTCGTGTACGCCTCGCCCTTGAGCCCGGTGATGGTGGCGAACTCGGCGACCAGGGTGTCGTTCAGCCCGAGCGACCGGGCGAGGTCGGCCCCGTAGTTGGCCAGGTAGTACTGCGGCAGGACCGCCGACAGGGCGACGTAGGCCCCGAACACGACGACGTAATGGAGGCTGTACTCCCACGCCCGGAGGCTCCGCAGCGGCCGGACGAACTCGCGGAACGGCCGGCCCGCGGCCGGGGCGCGGTCCGGCGTCGGGGCGCCGAACCACACGGCCGCGGCCATCACGAGCAACAGCCCGGCGTACACGACCGGCACGAACCGCCAGCCACCGGGGATGACACCGCCGAGGAACCCGGCCGCCGGGACGGCCGCGATCAGGGCCGGGCCGAACAGCTTGGTCACCGACGCCCCGACGTTCCCGGCCCCGAACACTCCGAGGGCCGTCCCCTGCCGGGACTTCGGGAACCACGCCGCGTTCCAGGCGATGCCCGCCGTGAACGTGTTCCCGGCCACCCCGAACAGCAGGGCCAGCCCGAGGAGCTGCCAGTACGTCGTCACCTGGCTGACCAGGGCCGTCGGGACGACGCAGAACAGGAGGGTGGCGGTCAGCACCTTCCGGCCGCCGTACCGGTCGGCCCAGACGCCGAAGTGGAACCGCCCGACCGAACCGGCGAGGATGGCCGCGACCGCGAGGTTGTAGAGCTGGCCGTCCGACAGTCCGAGTTCCGGCTTGATCTTGACGCTCAGCATCCCGAGCATCAGCCAGACGGCGAACAGCAGGGTGAACGCGGCGGTCGACAGCCACAGCACCCGGTGCCGCTGGCCGTCGGTCGGTTCGGCCGGGGTCATGGTCGCCTCTCGGGGGATGAAAGCAGACCCCACCCCCTAACCCCCTCCCCCACGGGGAGAGGGGGGACCCGAAAGCAAGCGTTTGGTCCGGTCCCCCCTCTCCCCGTGGGGGAGGGGGTTAGGGGGTGGGGTCAGGTCGAATGAACGCCGTTCGCTTTCGGGGCGGTCTTGAGGATCAGGTCGGCGACCCGGCCGCGGCACGACCCGCACCCGGTCCCGGCCCGGGTCGCGGCCGACACCATCGGCAGGGTCGTGCAGCCGTCCTTGATCGCCGCCACGATGGCCGCCTCGCCGACGTGGTGGCAGTTGCACACCTCCGGGTCGGCCGCGGCCGGGGACACGTCGCCGGTGCAGAGCACGTCGAGCCGGTTCGGCGGGAGCGGGCCGCCGCGGTCGAACCACCGGGCCAGGGTCGCGGCCGCCTCGCCGTCGCCGACCAGCGACGCCCCGACCAGCTTCCCGTCGCGGACGACCAGCTTGCGATAAATGCCCCGCCGGTCCTCGATGACCTGGATCACCTCGTCGGCGTCGAACTGCGGCTCGACCAACCCCATGCTGGCGACCTCGACGCCGGCGACCTTGAGCTTCGTGTAGACCTTCGACCCGCGGTACCGGGCCGTCGGGTTGGCCCCGGTCAGGACATCGGCCAGCACCTGGCATTGCTCCCAGATCGGCGGCACGACGCCGTACACGACGCCGGCGTGCTCGGCGCACTCGCCAACGGCGAACACCCCCGGCACGGCCGTCGCCAGCAGGTCGTTGACCACGACGCCCCGCTTGACCGGCACGCCGGACGCGGCCGCCACCTCGGCCCGCGGGCGGACCCCAGCGGCGATCACGAACAGGTCGGCCGGGACGACCTCGCCGGACCGCAGGACGACGCCCTCGACCTTCTCATCGCCGACGACGCCGACGGCCGACGCCCCGGTGCGGACGAAGATGCCGAGTCGCTCGACGGCCCGGCGGACGAACTCGCCGCCCGGCCGGTCGAGTTGCTGGTTCATCAGCCACTCGGGCTGGTGGACCACGGTGACGTGCATTCCGAGGTCGGACAGCGCTTTCGCGGCTTCGAGGCCGAGCAGCCCGCCGCCGAGCACCACGGCCGACGACGCCGGCCGGGCGTAGGCCCGCATCCGCTCACAGTCGTCGACGGTCCGGAACAGGAAGGCACCCGGCTTCGGCGTGCCGTCCGCGGTCCGTAGCCCGTCGAGCGGCGGGACGAACGGGGCCGACCCGGTGGCGAACACGGCCACATCGTAGGGGAACTCGCGGCCGTCGGCGGTGGTCAGTTTGCGGCCCGGGCCGTCGAGCTCCGTCACCATCACGCCGGCGTGAAAGGTGACGCCCGAGTCCGCGTACCACCCGGCCGGCTTGAGCATGATGTCGGCGGCCGTCCCGCCGCCGAGCACCCGGCCGAGGAGGATGCGGTTGTAGCAGCCGTGCGACTCCTCGCCGAAGACGGCGATGTCGAAATGCCGGCCGGCGTCCCGGCGGACGAGTTCGTCCAGCAGCCGGCCGGCCGCCATCCCGTTCCCGATGATCGCCAGCCGCTTCCGCATGGCTACCCCTTCGTCACGCCGGCGATCCGCACGGCCGACAGCTTGAACTCGGGCATCCGGCTGACCGGGTCGAGGAAGCCGCCCGTGAGGGCGTTCGCGGCCTCCCGGCCGCCCCAGTGGAACGGGGCGAACAGGGTGTCCGGGCGGATGTCGGCCGTCACCTCGGCCCGGAACT
>JAIEQO010000236.1 GCA_019747655.1 Gemmataceae bacterium
GCGGCTCGGCCGTCTGCCCGGCGATCCCGTCGGCCCCCTTCGTGCTCCGGTAGCCGCTCAGGTGGTACTCCCACAGGGCCTGCTGGGCGGCGTCCCGGACGCCGGCCGCCGGGTCGCCCTCGGCCGCCGCCTCCAGCGCCGCCCCGGCCGCCGGGAAGGCCGTCTTGAACGACCCGATGGCCTCGGCCGCGTCCGCCCGGACCTGGGCCGACGGGTCCCGCTGCAACGCCCCGACCAGGGCCGGGATCACGTCCGGGACGGCCCGCGGGTCGGCCTCCTTCAGTTCGGCGATCGCCGCCCGCCGCCGCTTCTCGTCCGGGTCACTCCGCAGGGCCTTCGCCAGCCGCTCGACCTGGGCCGCCGACTTCGGCTTGCGGTCGAACATCCCGGCCCCGGCCGGGCCGAGGACGGCCAGCCCGACCACGACCGCCCACAGCCAACGGGTGCCGATCACGCAGTCGCTCCGGCCGGCTGGGCCGCCGAACGGGCAGCGGCCCCTGTCCGGTAAGATCGACCGACGGCGGGGAGTTGAGCGGCGGGGTCGGCGATTTCGGCGGGCTTCGGGGGCCGCCGGGGCGGCGCCGGCTGTGGGACGGGAACGGCCCGGACGACCGGGGAACCGGCCCAGTCGGCGTGAGCCGAAACGAAGGAGCCTGATCGGACGGGTTGTACCGGTTCGATGGCCGGGCCGGGCTACTTCACCCCCGGCGGGAGCGGGTATTCCTCAACCACCGGGCCGGCCGGCTTCGGCGGCGTGTGCCGGCACCCTGCGGCCGCGACCAGCATGACGACGAGGCCGAAGAGCGTCCGCCGCATGGGTCGGCTCCGGGTCAGAAGCCGCGGCCGGGCGGCCCGCCCATCTTGTCCCGGCCGAACATCGTCTTCTCGTCCTTGGCCACCGACCGCTTGCGGTACTCGGCCGCCGGCGGGTTGTTGAACCGCGGCTCGTCGGCCGGCAGGACGGCCCGCTCCTTCGGCTCGTAGCTGACCTTCTTGTCGTCGTGGTGGCAGCCGAGGACGACCGCCATCGCGGTCGCCAGCCCGGCCGCCAGTGCCTTGCCCCGCATGGTCCGCGCCCCGGCGTCCGTGCCGAACGGTGTGGTAACGGGCGGCGGGTATACCCGGCCCGGCGGGGAACGCAAGGCGAAGTGCGGTGGCGCAAGCGGGGGACGCGGATGACGCGGAGCGGACCGCGGGTGGACGCGGATCGAACCGAGATCAGGGTTTCGATCCGCGTGTTCGCCGCGTCCTCAAATCCGCGTCATCCGCGTCCCCGAGTTTCCCCGACCGGCTCAGTAGTCCTGCGTCCGGAACTCGTAGGCGGCCAGCGCCAGCAGCCCCGCCGCGAACAGCACCGACGTGACCACCGCCAGCTCCGGGTGGAAGTCGCCCCGGGCCTTCGCCGCCTCCACCTCCGGGACCGCGGCCGCGTGGTCCCCGGCCCCGAGGGCGTCGAAGAACAGCCCGCCCAGGTCGAGCGGCTTCGGCAGCACCCAGTACCCGACGTCCACCAGCACCCCGGCCGCCGGGGCGAACCCCGCCGCCTCCATCCCGCCGAGCTTGTGGTGCAAGAGGTTCGTCACCCAGCACAGCAGCCAGAACAGCAGCGTCCCGAACACGCTCACCACCGTGCTCCGGGTGCAGACCGCCAGAAAACTACTGACCGCGTAGAAGACGGCGAAGTGGATCACGAGCAGCGGGGCCGCCAGCCAGTACGCCCCGTCCCACACCCCGGTGCTCAGCCCCAGGGCCGTCCACGTCCCGGCCACGAACAGCACCGCCTGGAGCCCGACGAACCCGACCACCCCGAGGTACTTCCCGCCCAGCACCGCCCCCCGCGGGGTCGGCTTGGCCAAGAGCACCGTGGCCGCCTGCGGGTCGAGGAACGTCGGCAGGAACCCGGCCGTCCAGAGCAGAGCCAGGAGTACCCCGGCCGTGTCCGCCAGCACCCCGGCCAGCCACACCTGGATGAGCCGGACCGAGTCCGCCCGGGACTTCGTCACCTCGAACCGGGCCAGCCCGAACCCGAGCGACACCTCCCCGGCCGGGACGGCGATCCCCTCGTCCCGCACCTTGTCGTCGGCCTGCGCCTTCGGGACGTACAGCGGCAGCTCGTCCGGGTGCTTGGCCCGGGACTCGTCGCCCCGGACCGACACCCCGAGGCAGAACGCCACCGCCAGCCCGGTCAGCCCGAGCATGGCCCACAACAGCCGGCTGGCGGCCGCCTGGCGGAACGTGTCGCGGACCATCCACCGGACCGTCCGGATCGCCGCGGGCAACGTGGTCACGCGGACAAACCCTCTTGTAGGGTGGGTCGAGCGGACCGTCCGCGGTCCGCGCCCAGACCCACCATTACCCCCGTGGTGGGCCGTCGCGGCCCGCAAAGCGGACCGCTCGACCCACCCTACGAAAACCGGCCTAGCCCCGGGTTGCGGTCACGCCGCCACCCCCTGCTCGTACAAGGGCCGCAGGGCGGCCTCCAGCGGCCGGCCCCCGGCCAGTTCGGCCAACGGCCCGGCATGCACGACCTTCCCGCCCGCCAGCACCGCCACCCGGTCGCACAGGGCCTCCACCTCGGTCAGCACGTGCGACACCAGCAGGACCGTCTTCCCGGCCGCCCGGAACTCCCCCACCACGTCCCGCAGGAGCTGCCGGCCGAACAGGTCGAGCCCCTCGGTCGGCTCGTCCAGGACCAACAGGTCCGGGTCGTTCATCAGGGCCTGGGCCAATCCCAGCCGCTGCACCATCCCCTTGCTGAACCGGCCGACCGGGTCATTCTGCCGGTCGGCCAGCCCGACCCGCGCGAGTAACGCCGCCGCCCGCGGCCCCAGGTCGGCCGACCCGACCCCGGCCAGTCCGCCGTAAAAGTGGAGTAAATCCACCGCGGTGTGGTAGCGGGGGAAGGCGTGGTTCTCGTGCATGTACCCGACCCGGGCCAGGGTCCGGGGGTCGGACGCCGGTGCGCCGAGCCGGGTGATCGCCCCGGCCGTCGGCCGGCACAGCCCGAGCAGGAGCTTGACCAGGGTGGTCTTCCCGGCCCGGTTCGGGCCCAAGAGCCCGAACACCCCGCCGGCCGGGACGGCGCACGACACCCCCCGGACGGCCGCCACCCCGGCCCGGCCGAGGAGCCCCGTCCGGTACGTCTTGGCCACGTCCGCGAACACGACCGCGTCCACCGGCCGCCCTCCGGGGGTGATGCCGAATGTTGACACCCGAAGCGTAGGACACGAATTGTGTGGAAGGAAACCGCCCGCCCGACGTGATGGAGGCGAGCGGGGGGCGTGAGCCCCCTGATGTCTTGGCGAACCGCGACCGTCAGGGAGCGGGTGAACCACCCCCTCGCTCACGCTCGGGGTTCGCCAGCACCCGTCAGGGGGTTCACGCCCCCCGCTCGCCCGAACGAGGACCAGCCATGCCCCGGTCGTCACGTCGCGGGTTCACCCTGATCGAGCTGCTGGTCGTCCTCGCCATCCTCGCGGTCCTGGTCGCGCTGTTCCTGCCGGCGACCCGCCGCGTCCGTGAGGCCTCCGCCCGCATGCAGTGCCAGAACAACCTGAAGCAACTCTCGCTGGGGCTGCAAAACTACGAGTCGAACGGGCGACCGGTCGCGCCCCCGTCGGCGGGCCACCCGGACGAGACCGCCGGGCGCTCGTTCCCCCCGGGGTGTTTCGGGCCGGGGGCGGTTCCCGAGGAGCGGCTCAGTTGGATGGTCGAGCTGCTGCCGTACCTGGAACAGGACGCCGTGTTCAGGCGGTTCGATGTCGAAAAGGGGTACGTGGGGAACCTCCCGGCGGCCCGGAACCGGATCAAGATTTTCCTCTGTCCCGCCGGAGAGGCGGCGGAGGCGGCCGACCCGGTGACGCATTACGTGGCGATGGCCGGCATCGGCCTCGACGCCCCCGGACGCCCGGCGGGGGCGGCCGGCAACGGGTTCATGGGCTACGACCGCCGGACCACCGCGGCGGACCTCAAGGACGGGGCCGGCAACACCATCGCCCTTGCGGAGACCCGATCCGGGCTCGGGCCGTGGGCCCGCGGCGGCGGTTCGACCGTGCGAGGGTTCGACCCGGCCGACGGGCCCGTCGCCGGCGACGGGCGGCCGTTCGGCGGCCACGACGGCGTGTTCCACGCCGGGATGGCCGACGGCTCGGTCCGGTCGGTCCGCTCCTCCGTCGACCCGCGGAAGCTGGCCGCCGCGATCACCATCGCCGGCGGCGAACCGGTCGACCTGGAATGAGCGTATGCCTGGGACCAGCCGCCCGGCCGGTGGCCTCCCCGGGACCGCGGCCGTCCCGGCCGCTCTTCAGCGCCACCCAGGAGCGGCCGGGACGGCCGCGGTCCCAGGGGCAGGAACCCTGCCACCCGGCATGAGCAACCCGGTGCGGCACCGCATCCTGACGGCGGCCCTCCGCTGGCTCGCGGTCGCCCTGGTGCTGCGGGTGCTGGCCGCGATCCTGCTGAACTACCCGGACTACTTCCCGCCGAACTTCGGCTCGCTCTTCCTGCAAGGCCGGGAGGCGACGTTCACCGGCCTCTACCGGGTCGCCTTCTACGCCCACATCGTCTCCGGGCCGGTCGTGCTGCTCGGCGGGCTGGTCCTGCTGAGCGGGTACGTCCGGCGGCGGTACGGCGCCCTCCACCGCCGGCTGGGCCGGGTTCAGGTCGCCGTGCTGCTGGCGGTGATGCTCCCCAGCGGGGTGGTGATGGCCCGGGACGCCTTCGGCGGCTGGCCGGCGGGGTTGAGCTTCCTCGCCCTGTCGGCGGCGACCGCCGGGTGTGCGGTCGCCGGCGTCGTCGAGGCCCGCCGCCATCGGTTCGACCGGCACCCCCGCTGGATGCTCCGCACGTACGTGCTGATCTGTTCGGCGGTGGCCCTCCGCCTGATCTCGGGGGCGGCCGGGCTGGTCGGGGTCACGAGCCCCGAGGCCGCCTACGCCGTCGCGGCCTGGGCCAGTTGGCTGGTCCCACTCGCGGCCTACGAGGTCGCGGAGCGGCTCCCGGCCCGGCGGCCGGGGGCGGCCAAGAGACCCCACCCCCCGGCCCCCTCCCCCGCGGGGGGAGGGGGAGGAAGACCCGAGCCGGACCGGTCGTCAAGCGCCCCTCTTCTCCGGTCCCCCCTCCCCCCGCGGGGGAGGGGGTTAGGGGGAGGGGTCTCCCGCTACTCGATCAGCGTGACCGACACCCCGCTCTGGAAGATCTGCTGGAGGCAGGTCCGCAGGGTGCTGATCCGGTTGGCGTAGGGCCCGGTGATGATCTGCTGGGGCGGCGGGCCGGTCGCCCCGGCCGACACCGTCCCCCCGGCCACCCCGATGTCGGCCAGGAACTGCAGGGCCGTCGGCCGGAACGTGGCCCCCGGCGCTATGACCGGGTCGAACAGGTCGCCGAACGCGATCGGGTAGACCCGGGCCTTGGCGTTCGGCAGGCTCAGCCCGCTGTCCGCCCCGGCGGCGGCGGTGGTGGCCATCGGCTTGACGATCTGCTGGACCACCGCGACCGCCCGGGCCATCGACGTCGGGTCCCCGTTCCCCGGGCTCCCGCCGTTGGTCAGGTTCGAGTAGTAGGTGTCGTACCCCCTCAGGTTGAGGGTGAAGTTGGAGTACGAGTTGGGCACCCCGTCGGTCTCGAAGATGACGATCTTCGACGCCCCCCGCCGGCCCTTGACGGTCCCGTAGGGGTTGGTCGGCAGGTTGGCCGACGGGCTGAGCAGGTTGAACGCCAGCATCAGCCCGGTGTTCGGGTCGGTCGACCCGTTGGCGTTGGGAATCTCGTCCCCGGCCACGCTCCCCCAGCCGCTGGTGTACGGCCGGACCTCGCTGGTCAGGTCGCCCCCGCGGATCGCGGTCAGGAGCGACTTCGGGTAGAACAGGGCGTTCTTGAGGGCGATGAAGTCCTGCCCCTGGGGCACCCGGATGGCCTTGTACGCGCTGTACGCGAACATGGTCATCCCGACCGAGTCGTTCGGGCGGTTGTTCCGGATGTCGTCCAGGACCGAGTTCATCCCGGCCTTGAGCTGCCAGCACTGGGCCTCGTTGCACGTCCCCGGGTTCCAGTTCGACTGGCAGCCGAGGAAGTCCAGCATGGAGAGCGGGCCGAACCACAGGTGCAGCCGGGGCCGCTGCGGGCTGTCGTTGTACCGCATGTACGGGCGGGCCGCCGGCCACAGCCCGTCCGGCCCGGACCACCCGGTCAGGTCGTTGGCCGTCAGGCTCCGGGCGGCCCCGCTCCAACTGTCCCCGGCCCCGTACAGGAACCCGGCCGAGGTGTACGCCCCGACCCCCAGGACGAAGTCGATGTAGTTCTTCCAGAACAGCTTGTCGAGCTTCTGCTGGGCGTCCCCGGTCGCGGCATCCACGTCGTTCGGGATGGACGAGTAGTACAGCACCCGGCCGGCCCGGAGGTTCGGCGGGAGGGTCTGCGGCCCGGACTTCACCCACCGCAGGACGGCCGGGTAGTTCACCCCGAACGTCTGGACCGTCTGGTTGACGTTCGACACCGTCGGCGGGGTGTTCCGCTGGTCGGTGGTCGAGATCGACTGGGTGGCGGTCCCGGCCCCGAGCGTCTGGCTGGTGCCGAAGAGCACCTCGTTGATCCCGTCGAACGAGTTCGCCCCGGAGTTGTACGGGTTGCCGTCCTGCTCCGGGTCCATCCCCCCGGCCGGGTTGTTGGTGACGGTCGTCCCGGACCCGGTCCGGACCGCGGTGGCCGCCGCCCCCATCCGGGTGAAGTACCGCCGCCGCCAGTCCCCGGCCTGGTACAGGGCGTCCCCGGGGTCGCCGACCGGGGCCCGCGGGTCGGGCGGCCAGACGAAGAACGTCTTCCCCCAGTACCCCGGCCCCATCGAGAACCCCTGGTACCGGTCGGCCGCCGGGACCCGGCAGTTGTCGACCCCGCCCTTGGCCAGGGTGTAGACGATCGGGTCGGCCGGGGCCCCGGTCCCCCGCCAGGCCCGGTACTTGACCACGTCCAGGTCGTACCCGTAGGCCTCCCAGACCGGGTCCCGGAACTTGTCCTCGGTGGTGATCGTCGACCCGCCCGACGTCCCGCCCCGGACGTTCGAGCCGCTGACGTTGTACCCGAGCAGCTCGACCGCCGTCCCGGCCGCCTTGGTCGAGGCGGCCCCGGTCGCCCAGCTCGTGTTCGTCTTGTTGACGCTGCCGTCGGCCCGCCGCCACCGGTCGCCGACGTACGGGATGCCGGCCGCGTCGGTCATCGTCTTGAAGCTGTCCGGGGCCGGGGTCGGGCCGTTCCCGCCGGGGGCGGCGAAGGCGTCGTACCCGGCGAAGCTGTACGTCTGGCTGACGTAGTTGGTCGGGTCGCCGGCGGTCTCGGCCGGGCTCCACCGGTGGAAGGCGTTGCGGACGGTCGACCGGTCGGCCGGCAGCGGGTAGGCCGCGACCGACGGGTCGGCCCGGTTGGCCGGGTCGTCGACGTATACGAAGTTCCGGACGATCGGCGGGCCGCCGGGGGTGGTGATGGTGTAGTTGTTCCGGCTGATCGCCTCCCCGCTGGCGTTCGCCTGGTTGGCGGTGGCGATGATCCGGTTCTGGACCAGCCCGTAGTGGCCGAACGCCGGGGCCAGCGGGTCCGGGTTGAGCGACTGGTTGTTGAAGTTGAACGTGCTGGAAAAGGCCATCGACCCGGTCATGTCCAGGGCGAAGGCCACGTCCCGGGGGCGGTGGACGGCCACCGCCCGGGCCCCGGTCGGCATCCC
>JAIEQO010000776.1 GCA_019747655.1 Gemmataceae bacterium
GCGGCCCCGGCGGGGGAGGTGGGGCCGGCCGGGCCGGCCTCGCCGGGTTTGCGGAGGGGGCGGCGGGCTGCGGCGGCCCGGAGGAGGGAGGGTCGCGGCGACCCCTCGACGCCCTTGGCGTCGGGCATAACGGATTCCTTGAACTGGGGTAAGGACGGACGCGGGGCGGGCGACGGAACGCCCGCGCCGGTCGGAAGGAGGGGCCGTGGCCCCGGGTCAAGCGCGGGGGGACCAGTTCCCCCCGGCGGGTTCACACGCGGTCAAGGTCTGCGAGGGCGTCCCCGGCTCCGGCCGCCCGGCTTCGGTTCACCCGCCCCGTGGATCGTCCTGATCGTGGAGGCGGTAGAATCGGCCCGGACTGCTGCAACGTCGAGGGTGGTCGGTCAGGACGCGCGGCGGGCCCACTCACGGGTTCGCGGCGCGGGAAAGTGCGGACACCAGACCTAATCCGAGTTTAGGTCGGCCACGCCGACCGTCAACGGGATTATACGTCGGCCGCGGCAAAATTCCAGCCGACTTTTCCGGCCGTGCCGGCCGCCGTTGCCGGCCGCCCCCGGCCGGGTTACGCTGGAGCCGTCCCGGAGGCCGTCGAATGACCTTCAAGCACCACAGCGACTTCCTCGCCCGGTTCGCCGACTACCCGCCCGAGCGGGTCCGGATGACCCCGCCCCCGGGGACCGCCACCAAGAAGGATGTCCTCCGGGTCGACCGGAAGGAAGGCAAACTCTGTGAACTGATCGACGGCACCCTCGTGGAGAAGACGATGGGCGCGAAGGAGTCGCGGCTGGCGATCTGGCTCGGCCGGCAGGTCGACGAATTCGCCGAGCGGCATCGCCTGGGCATCGTTCTGGGCGAGGCCGGGACGGTCGAGCTGTTCCCGGGCCAGGTCCGCATCCCGGACTTCGCCTACTACTCGTTCGACCGGCTGCCGGGCCGCCGGCTCCCGGACGAGCCGATCCCAGAGTTGTGCCCGGACCTCGCCGTCGAGATCCTCTCCAAGTCGAACTCCAAGCGTGAGATGTGGGAGAAGCTGAAGGATTACTTCTTCGCCGGGGTGAAGGTGGTGTGGTACGTCCACCCGAAGCCCAAAACGGTCGAGGTGTACACCTCGGTCGATCAGTTCGTCACCCTGACCGAGGCCGACACCCTGACCGGTGGCGACGTACTTCCCGGCTTCACCCTGCCCGTCGCCGACCTCTTCGCCGCCGGCCGGTTCGGCGACAGCCCCGGCCCGGCGGTATAGCCGCTACCGCCTCTCGTAATCGTCGTACCGGTCGTCGGGCCTCCCCCGTCGTGGGCGGTCATCGGTTTCGTCGTCCTCGTACCGGTCATCCCGCCGCCCCCGGGGTCGGTCGTCCTCGTCGTCGTCATACTCGTCGTCGTACCGCCGGCGGGCCGGCCGCCGCTTCGGCTTCGGCGGCGGATTGACCTCCTCCCACACGTCGGCGAAGCCCCGGTCCACCCCGGTCAGCTCGATGTACCGGTCGGTGATCTCCTTCGGCTTGACCGAGGCGTTCTGGAGGATCACCGCGGTGATCAGCCACCCGAGTGCGCCGAAGATGCCGACCCCGATCAGCACCGGGGTGGCGTCTTTCGGGAGCTGGTCGGCGAAGACCGCCGCCGCGATCACGTAGACCACCCAGAACAACAGCCCGAGCCCGACGAACAGCTTCCGGCTCAGCCAGTGGTTGCGGTGCCGGCGGCAGACCGGGAGTGTGACCGTCATCTTCTTCGTGAGGACCAGGGCGACGATGAGGTAAACCAACAGCGCAACAAAAATGAGCACAATCACCCACGGCGGGTGCCAGGAGAACTTCTGCCGGCTGTCGAACTCGGCATCGGCCCCACACCGGACACAGAGCCGCGGGAACTCCTCCCCGTCGGCCTCGTCCCGGTAGACCCGGATCGTCGCCATCGTCTCCCCCGGAGTAATCGGACCCGGACGAGGGCCGATTGTACGACCTCCGCCCGGCCGCCGGCAGGCTATACTTCATCTCCCCCCGCCCGCCTCCCCCGGGGCCGCCGATGCCCGACTTCCCCACCAGCCGCGGCGTCCCCCTGCCGCTCGGCGTCTCGCCGGCCCCGGACGGGCTGAACTTCGCCCTCCTCTGCCGGC
Organism: Gemmataceae bacterium; assembly: GCA_019747655.1. Lineage (GTDB taxonomy): Bacteria > Planctomycetota > Planctomycetia > Gemmatales > Gemmataceae > Urbifossiella. The sequence goes on from JAIEQO010000776.1 coordinate 2,117, forward strand.
ACGGCACCGATGTCACCCTGGTCATCCTGCCGGAAGCCGGCGGCCGGCCGCTGGCCGAGATCGACCTCCACGGCCGGCAGAACCGGACCGGCGACCACTGGCACGTCCAGGTCCGCGGGCTGCCCGAGACGTTCACCTACGGCTGGCGGGTCGACGGGCCGGCCGGCCCCCGCACCCGGTTCGACCCCGACTGCCTGCTGATCGACCCGGCCTCCGTCATGCTCTCGAACGGGGCCGTGTGGGCCGGGACGTGCCAGTCCGACGCCGCGCGGACCGGGCGGCGGAGCCTGTACAACCGGCGGCCCCGGTACGACTGGGGCGACGACGCCCCGCCGCTGACCCCGTTCGAGGACTCGGTGATCTACGAGGTCCACGTCCGCGGGTTCACCTGGCACCCGTCGAGCGGGGTCAAGTTCCCCGGCACCTTCCGCGGGCTGGTCGAGAAGATTCCGTACCTGAAGGGGCTGGGCGTCACCGCCGTCGAACTGATGCCGGTGTTCGAGTGGGACGAGTGCGACTGCCCGTTCTCGGACCCGGCGACCGGCGAGCGGCTGGTCAACTACTGGGGCTACAACCCGGTCGCGTTCGCCGCCCCGAAGGCGGCCCTGGCGGCGTCGGCCAAGGAGTACGGCCAGACCCGGGAGTTCCGGGACATGGTCAAGGCGTTCCACGCGGCCGGGCTCGAGGTCTACCTGGACGTGGTGTTCAACCACACCGGGGAGGGGGACGACCGCGGCCGGACGTACTCGTTCCGCGGGCTGGACAACGAGCTGTACTACCTCCTCGACGCCGGCGGCGGCTACCTGAACTACTCGGGCGTCGGCAACACGGTGAACTGCAACCACCCGGTCGTCCGCGACCTCATCATGACCTGCCTGCGGTTCTGGGTCGGGGACATGCACGTCGACGGGTTCCGGTTCGACCTGGCCAGCGTCCTCGGCCGGGACCGGTCCGGGAACGTCCTGGCCGACCCGCCCGTGATCGAGAGCATCACCGAGGACGGCGTCTTGGCCGACGCCAAGCTGATCGCCGAGCCGTGGGACGCCGCGGGCCTGTACCAGGTCGGGCACTTCCCGTTCGGCCGGCGGTGGAGCGAGTGGAACGGCCCGTTCCGGGACGACGTGCGGCGGTTCTGGCGTGGCGACAACGGCCTGGCCCCGGTCATCGCCTCCCGGCTGTGCGGCAGCAGCGACATCTACCAGTGGAGCGGCCGGCTGCCGCGGCACTCGGTCAACTTCGTCACCTGCCACGACGGGTTCACCCTCTGGGACCTCGTCAGCTATGACGGCAAGCACAACGAGGCCAACGGCGAGGGGAACCAGGACGGGGCCGGCGAGAACTTCTCCTGGAACTGCGGGACCGAGGGACCGACCGACGACCCGGGCGTGCTGGCCCTGCGGCACAAGCAGGCCCGCAACCTGATGGCCACGCTCTTTCTGAGTCAGGGGGTGCCGATGATCCTGGCCGGGGACGAGTTCCTCCGCACCCAGCGGGGGAACAACAACGCCTGGTGCCAGGACAACGAGCTGTCGTGGGTGGACTGGGGGCTGAAGGAGCGGAACGCCGACTTCCTGCGGTTCACCCGGGAGCTGATCGCCCTGCGGAAGCGGCACCCGGCCCTCCGCCGGCGGCGGTTCTTCGTCGGCGAGATGCGGCCGGCCGAGGGCACCGGGGTGCGGAAGTTCGACCAGCCGGAGGCCGGGCCGTTCCCCCACACCGGCCCGGTCCGGCCGGAAGAAGCCGGCCTGCCGCCGATGACCCCGCCGCCGGTCGAGCCGCCCCGGTCGGGCGACCGGAAGGCGGTCACGGCCCCGGTCCTGGCCGACATCCACTGGCACGGGACCGAGCCGTTCAAGCCGGACTGGGGACACTTCAGCCGGACTCTGGCGTTCTCCCTGGACGGCCGGTTCACCGGGCGGGAGCTGGACCACGACTACGAGATCGATTGCGACTTCTACGTGGCCATGAACAGTTGGATCGATCCGGTGAAGTTCCGGGTGCCGCCCTCCCCGACCCGGCGGCGGTGGCGGCGGGTGGTCGACACGGCCCGGCCGTCGCCCGACGACTTCGTCCCCGAGGGCGAAGGGCCGGTGATCGAGGAGGGGTCGTACTACACCGTCGAGGCGCATTCGCTGGTGGTGCTGGTGAGCGAGGCGTAGAGGAGTAAGACCCCACCCCCCGGCCCCCTCCCCCGCGGGGGGAGGGGGAGAGAGACGAAGCCCGGCTCGGGGCTTCCCCCCCCTCCCCCCGGGGGGGTGGGGGCCGGGGGGTGGGGTCTTTCTCGCCCCGCGTTTTCCGCGTACCATTCATGCGGAACCCTCCGTCCCCGTCCGGGGCCCGCACATGGCCGACGACGACAACGACGATGCCGACGACGGCGACGACCTCGACCCGGTCGGCCCGGCCCGTCCGCTCCTGGTGGCCGCCGTCCGGCTGGCCGACCGGGTCGCCGACGGCGGCGACCCCGAAGGGGCGGCCGACGTGCTCGCCTGCGCCGCCCGGCTGACCCGGAAGGTCCGCGGGCTCGGCGAGGTGGCCGACTTCCGGCTCGACCGGGCCCTCGACGAGGCCGAGAACGAAACGACCCCGAAGGCCCGGCTCGGGGCCCTCCGGGAGGGGATCGAGTCGCTGATGGGCGACGTCGAGGGGGGCGAGGAGCTGCCGGCCGACCCACTCCCCCAGGCCCAGGCCCTGATCGGGATGGCCGTCGGGATCGGGGCCCCGGCGTACAACACCGGCGACAAGCAGGGGTGCTACGAGGTGTATGCCGCGACCGCCGGGCTGGTCCTGGGGCTCCCGGACCTGCCCGAGGACGCGGCCGCCAAGCTCCGCGACGCCCTGGACAAGTCCGACGGGCTGGACGACCCGGAGGCCCAGGCGTGGGCCCTCCGGCACGCCTTCGACGCGGTCGGGGAGATGGGCCCGGGCGGGGCCGGGCTCGCCCCCCGGGAGGTTAAGGCGTACCTGGCGATGGCCGTCGGGGTCGGGGCCCCGGCGTTCAACCTCGGCGACCACCGCGGCTGCTACGAGGTGTACGCCACCGCCGCCCGCCTGCTGGTCAACTCGGCGGCCGTTCCGGACGCGGTCAAGGAGCCGCTGCAAGCGGCCCTGGAGAAGGCCAGCACCATCCCCGGCGTCACCCGCCAGGCGTGGGTGATGCGGGAGGCGTTCGACGCTCTCATCTCGGACGGCGCCGCGGAAGAGGGAAAGGAAGAGTAGCCGCACGACCGACGCCGATCAAAGCCGCACGATCAGAACAAAAATCTTCCTCCGGTCTTGATCGTGTCTTCTTCGGCGTCGATCGTGCGGCCGGTTCCCCCGTCCCGTACAATTCCCACTCTCCCTTCCCGTCAGGAGCGCTGCCATGCTCACGACCCGCTGGGGGGCGGCCGTCGCCGTCGCCCTCGGCCTGTCCGCGACCGCGACCGCCCAGGAGAAGCCGCCGTTGAAGTACCCGGAGACGAAGACCGTCGACCAGGTGGACGACTACCACGGCACGAAGGTTCAAGACCCCTACCGGTGGCTGGAGGACGACGTCCGCACGTCGGAGGACGTGGCCGCGTGGGTCGAGGCCCAGAACAAGGTCACCCAGGCGTACCTGAACTCGATCCCCTGGCGGGGCGCGATCGAGAAGCGGATCACGGCCCTGTACGACTACGAGAAGTACGGCATCCCCTCGAAGATCGGCGGCAAGTACTTCTTCACCAAGAACGACGGCCTCCAGAACCAGAGCGTCCTGTACGTCCAGGACAAGCTCGACGGCCCAGCCCGGGTGCTGCTCGACCCGAACAGTTGGTCGAAGGACGGGACGATCGCCCTGTCGGGGACGGCGATCAGTGACGACGGCAAGTACCTGGCCTACGGGAAGGCCGCCTCGGGCAGCGACTGGAACACCTGGCACGTCCTCGACGTGGCCACCGGCAAGCCCTTGGACGACGAGCTGAAGTGGGTGAAGTTCAGCGGGGCGTCGTGGACGGCCGACGGCCGCGGGTTCTTCTACAGCCGGTTCCCCGAGCCGTCGAAGGACGCCGCCTTCCAGGCCCTGAACGAGAACATGAAGCTGTACTACCACCGGCTCGGCACCCCCCAGGCCGACGACGTGCTGGTGTACGAGCGGCCGGACCACCCGAAGTGGGGGGTCAACGGCCAGGCCAGCGAGGACGGCCGGTATCTGGTCATCTCGGTGAACGACGGGACGACGAGCCGGAAGGCCCGGGTCGTGTACAAGGACTTGGCCGAGCCTTACGGGCTGCCGACCGAGCTGGTCCCGAACCACGAGAACAAGTTCTCCTTCCTGGGCAACGACGGCCCGGTGTTCTACTTCCAGTCCGACTTCAACGCCCCGAAGTACCAGGTCATCGCCATCGACACCCGGGTTCCGGACAAGAAGAACTGGAAGACGGTGATCCCGGAGGCCGAGGAGACGATCGAGGGCGTCGACCTGGTCGGCAACCTGTTCGTCGTCAGCTACCTGAAGGACGCCTACACCCGGGTGAAGGTGTTCGAGATGAACGGCACCCCGGTCCGGGAGGTGCAGTTGCCCGGGATCGGGACGGCCAGCGGGTTCGGCGGCCGGCGGACCGACACCGAGACGTTCTACTCGTACAGCTCCTTCGCCACCCCGCCGAGCATCTTCAAGTACGACTTGATTACCGGCAAGAGCACGCTGCTGCGGCAGGCGAAGGTGAAGTTCGACCCGGCGAACTACGAGGTCAAGCAGGTCTTCTACGCGAGCAAGGACGGCACGAAGGTGCCGATGTTCATCGCCTACAAGAAGGGTCTGAAGCTCGACGGCAACAACCCGTGCCTGTTGTACGGGTACGGCGGGTTCAACATCTCGCTGACGCCCGGGTTCTCGGTGTCGCGGCTGGCGTGGATGGAGATGGGCGGGGTGTACGCGGTCGCCAACCTCCGCGGCGGCGGGGAGTACGGCGACGCCTGGCACCGGGCCGGGACGAAGCTGAAGAAGCAGAACGTGTTCGACGACTTCATCGCCGCGGCCGAATACCTGATCGACCAGAAGTACACCTCGCCGAAGAAGCTGGCGGTCCTGGGCGGGTCGAACGGCGGGCTGTTGGTCGGGGCGGTGATGACCCAGCGGCCGGACCTGTTCGGGGCGGCCCTGCCGGCGGTCGGGGTGATGGACATGCTGCGGTTCCACAAGCGGACGGCCGGCCGGTTCTGGGTCGACGACTACGGGTCGAGCGACGACCCGGAAGAGTTCAAGGCGCTGGTCAAGTACAGCCCGTACCACAACCTGAAGAGCGGGACGCGGTACCCGGCCACACTCGTCACGACGGCCGACACCGACGACCGGGTGGTGCCGGGGCACAGCTTCAAGTTCGCGGCCATGCTCCAGGCGGCCCAGTCGGGTGAGGCCCCGACGCTGATCCGGATCGAGACGAAGGCCGGCCACGGGGCCGGCAAGCCGACCGCGAAGATGATCGAGGAAGTGGCCGACCAGTGGGCGTTCCTCTCCAAGGCGCTCGACTTCAAGCCGGCCGTGAAGGAGTAGCCGGGTGTTCTCCCTGGGACCGCGGGCGTGCCCCCCCCTCCCGGGCCGGCGGGAGGGCCCCGGGCCCCCGGAACCAAACCCCCGGCCCGGGGG
>JAIEQO010000793.1 GCA_019747655.1 Gemmataceae bacterium
GGGTGGCACTCCAGGTCGAAGGTGACGCCGTACTTCTTGCACAGGTCCCACACCGGCCCGAACCGCTCGACCAGCAGCTCCAGCGAGAGCTGCCGGGGGTCGGGGAGCTTGTACCCCTCGATCGCGTCCGGCAGCGGCGGGAACAGGAACCAGTGGCTCCAGCAGCCGGCCGGCGACCCCACGAACCCCGGCAGGGCCACCTTCCGGTCCTGGAGCTTCGACAGGTGCCCGGCGTACCGGACGCAGGCTTCGAGGTCCTTCTTGGCCTCGGCGTGGACCAGCTTGCCGACCTCCTCGGGGACGAAGTACGGGTCGGTCCGGGGCGGGTTGTTCCCGGCCTGCCGCCACTTCTTGTAAGCGGCCTTCGCCTCCCCCTTGCCCGAGCAGAAGTTGAGCGTCTTGGCGGTCGGCTCGTCCCCGAGCACCTGCCCTTGCAGGTGGGTGGCGACGGTGAAGATTTCGAGCCCGTGCTTCTTGGCCAGGTCGACCCGCTCCCGGGCGTACTCGGCGGCCCCGGCGTCGGTGTCGCAGCGGCGGAGGTCGAGTTCCCACGACGCCTCTTCCCACCCGTCGAACCCGGCGTCCTGGATGAACTTCAGCCACTGGGCCTCGGGGACGTTCCCGAACTGGCCGCGGACCAGCCCGATCTGGTGGAACGACGCCTTGCCGTTCTTGTGCGTGGCGGTCTGGTGGAAACCCATCGGGGAGGCTCCGGGTGAGGCGAGCCGGGGGTGTAGACCCCCGGAGTCTGGGGACGGGGAAGCGATTACCGCAGAGAGTACGCCCGGCCCGAACGGCGGGCAAGCGGCCGGCCGGCGGGTAGAATGCCGGCATGGTCCGGGTCGAGTTCTACGGGCTGGCCCGGCTCCGGGCCGGGGTCGCCGGGGCGGCCGTCGAGGCGGCCACCGTCGCCGACGCCCTCGCGGCCGCCTGCCCCGGACTGGCCGTTGTCCGGGCCGGCCGGGTGGCCCCCGAGTACCTGCTGTCGGTCGGCGGCGGCCGGTTCACCACGAACCCCGACGACGCCCTGGCCGCCGGCGACACGCTGCTCGTGCTGGGGGCCGACGCGGGGGGATAGTTCCCTGGGACCGCGGGCGTCCCGCCCGCTCTTCCAACGGCTCGAAGAGCGGGCGGGACGCCCGCGATCCCAGGACAACCCCAATGCACGGCTACCACGGCCAGTACCTCCGGATCGACGCGACGGCCGGCGCGGCCCGGGCGGTGCCGCTGCCGGAAGGCGTGCTCCGGCGGTACGTCGGCGGGGTCGGGCTGGCCGCGTGGCTGCTCCACCGCGAGTGCCCGCCGGGCGTCGACCCGCTGGCCCCCGAGAACCCCCTCGCCTTCGTCTTCAGCCCGCTCGTCGGCACCCCGCTGACGACCTCGGCGAAGTTCGCGGTCGCCGCCAAGTCGCCGCTCACCGGCCGGTTCAACGACGCCCTGTCGTCGTCCCACTTCGCCCTGAACGGGAAGAAGACCGGGTCCGACGCCCTCGTCATCGTCGGCCGGGCGGCCGAACCCTCCTTGCTGCTCGTCGACGATGGTGCGGTGCGCGTCGAACCCGCGGGCGACCTGTGGGGTATGACGACGCCCGACGCCACGGCCGGGCTAAAGGACCGGTACGGCCCGGACTGGTCGTTCGCGGTGATCGGCCCGGCCGGCGAACGGCTGGTCCGGTTCGCCACCATCAGCCACGACAACCGGCACGCCGGGCGGGGCGGGCTCGGGGCCGTGCTGGGGTCGAAGCTCCTGAAGGCGGTCGGCGTCCGCGGCACCCGGCGGACGCCGGTGGCCGAACCGGCCGGGGTGGTGGCCGCGGCCCGGGACCTGTCGGCCCGGTCGTTCGGCCCGGCCACGGCCAAGTACCGGGAGCTGGGCACCGTCGCCAACCTGCTCACCTTCAACCGGCTCAACGCCCTGCCGACCCGGAACTTCCAGGCCGGCCAGTTCGACGGGGCCGAGGCCGTCTCCGGCGAGGCGCTGAACGCCGCCGCCCGGGTCGCCCGGCAGTCGTGCGCCGCCTGTACAATTGGGTGCGAGCACATCTATGCCTTGGCGAGCGGGGGGCGTGAGCCCCCTGTTCAGTCCGGTGAACAGGGGGCTGACGCCACCCGCTCGCCCGGAACGGTCCGGCTCGAATACGAGTCCCTGTTCGCCCTGGGGCCGCTGTGCGGCATCGCCGACCGGGACGTGATCCTCCGGGCCGCCCGGCTGTGCGACGACCTCGGGATGGACACCATCTCGGCCGGGGCGACCGTCGGGTTTGCGATGGAGTGCGCCGAGCGGGGGTTGTTGGGCAACCAGACCCCACCCCCTATCCCCCTCCCCCGCGGGGGGAGGGGGGACCGGAAAGAAGGCGGCCGTCGGCTCGGGGCTTCCTCCCCCTCTCCCCGCGGGGGAGGGGGCCGGGGGGAGGGGTCTCTTTCGCTTCCGGTCCCCCCTCCCCCCGCGGGGGAGGGGGAAGGAAAGGGGGAGGGGGCGGGTGCTAGGGGGAGGGGTCTTCCGCACTTCGGCGACGGCGACGGCCTGTTGTCACTCCTCGACCGGATCGGCCGGCGGGACGGCCTCGGCGACCTCCTCGCCGACGGCACCCGGCGGGCCGCGGAAGTGATCGGCGGCGGGGCCGCCGACTTCGCCCCGCACGTCAAGGGGCTGGAGCTGCCGGGGTACGAGCCCCGGGCGCTCCAGGCGATGGCCCTCGGGTTCGCCGTCGGCACCCGCGGGGCCGACCACAACCGGAGCGGGGCCTACGAGGTCGACTTCTCCCCCGACGCCGACCGCCGGCACGGCGACGAGGAGTCGGCCCGGCGGGCGGTCGAGACCGAAGACCGGGCCGCCCTGATCGACTCGCTCATCCTGTGCAAGTTCCTCCGCGGGGTGTTCCCCGACCTCTGGGCCGAGTCCGCGGACCTGTTGGCGAAGGTGACGGGCTGGGACGTGACGGCCGACGAGCTGCGGGCGACGGCCCGGCGGGTGATCGACGCGAAAAAGCTCTTCAACATCCGCGAGGGATGGACCCCGGCCGAGGACACCCTGCCGAAACGCTTCCTCGGCGAACCGCTGCCGGACGGGTCGGCCCCCGGGGCCGCCCTGCCCGAGGGCCGGCTGCGGGCCATGATCCGGGCGTACAACCTGGCCCGCGGCTGGACCGAAGAGGGGTGGGTGGGGTCCGTCCTCACCCCGCCGTCAGCCGCAACATGTGGCGGGTGGCCCGGAGGGCCTGGACGACCGCCCCCGGGATAGCAGCCCTCAGCTTCTCGGCGGCCGGAGGCCGGAGCCGGGATTGGAGCACCCGGAACCCCGGGCAGTCGTCCGCCGCGTACCCCTTCAGGGCGTGCTCCCGCTGGACGTGGTTGGCCAGCCGGTCGGCCAGGGCGACCAGGGCGGTCAGCCGCCGGTGCTCGCCGTCGGCGGCCGGGAAGTGGTGGTTCAGGATCGCCTCGGACACCGACTCCGGGAGCTTGTTCGCCCGGGCGAACCGGACACCCACCTCGCAGTGGTCGAGCCCGACCATCTCCCGCTCCCGGGCCAGCACCCGCGGGTCCTCCTTGAACGTCATCGGGTCGGCCCGGGCGAACCCGGCCGGGCTCCGGACGCACAGGATCACCCGCCCGATGTCGTGCAACAGCCCGGCCGTGAACTCCTCCCCCTTGAACCCGAGGTCGGCCGCGGCGTTCGCCCGGGCGGCGATGTTGGCGGTGAACAGGGCGTGCCGCAGGAGCCCGTCGCAGGCCGCCTGCCCGTCGGGCGTGGGGTGCCGGTAGTGACCCTTCATGCAGAACGCGGTGACGACGCTCGTGCAGCCCCGCATCCCCAGCCGGACGACCGCGTCGAGCACGTCCTCGGTCGGGTACCGGCCGCGGTACAGGGCCGAGTTGGCCGCCTTCAGGACGGCCGCCGCCACCACCCCGTCCCGGCGGATCACCTGGGCCATCCCGGCGATGGTGGCGTCCGGGTCGTTGGCCAGACCGATCACCCGGACGGCCGTGTCCGACATGGTGGGGAAGGACTCGATCCGCCCGAGGTCCCGGATGGCGTCCGGCTCGATCGGCGGGAGCGGGGCGATCGCCCGGGCGAGCTTGGCGAAGGCGCGGAAGAACATGCGGCGGCCCGGCGGGGGAAACAACGGCCCTCGCCCGAGGATAGAACACGATCCGGGGAAATGACGAATGACCCACCAACTCCCGGAATGACGAATGACCCACCAATGACCCACCAATGACGAAGGAAGGCACAGACGGGTAAGCCGGCTCGGGTCCTCCCTTCGTCATTGGTGGGTCATTCGTCATTGGGCATTCCCGGTCCGCCCGGCCCGGGTACACTACCCCCGTCCTCTCCCGTCCGCACGTCCCCGGGGGTTCCGCCATGACGCGGGTCCGTCTCCTGTTGGCCGGTCTGGTCGCCCTGCCGGCCGCGGCCCTGGCCCAGCCGCCGGCCCCGCCGGCCGCCAAGCCGATCCCGCACAGGACCGAGCTGCACGGCGACACCCGGGTGGACGATTACTTCTGGCTCCGGGAGAAGACCAACCCCGAGGTCATCAAGTACCTGGAGGCCGAGAACGCCTACACCGCGGCCGTCCTGAAGCCGACCGAGGAGTTGCAGGCGACGCTGTACAAGGAGTTCCTCGGCCGCATCCAGCAGACCGACGCCGACGTGCCGGTGAAGGAGAAGGGGTACTGGTACTACTCGCGGACGGTCGAGGGCCAAAACTACCCCATCCACTGCCGCAAGAAGGGGAGTTTGGACGCGGCCGAAGAAGTCCTGCTCGACGGGAACGCGTTGGCGAAGGGCGAGAAGTTCTTCAACATCGGCTTCCGCCTGCCGAGCGACGACGGCACCCTCCTGGCCTACGCCACCGACGCCACCGGGTTCCGCGAGTACATGCTGTCGGTCAAGGACCTGCGGACCGGCAAGCTGGTCGAGGACAAGCTGGCCAAGGCCGCCGGGTTCGTCTGGGCGGCCGACGGGAAGACGCTGTTCTACGTCACCGAGGACCCGGCCAAGCGGCCGCACAAGCTCTGGCGGCACACCCTCGGCCAGCCGAGGGAGAAGGACGCCCTCGTCTACGAGGAAGCCGACCCGCTGTTCAACCTGGTGATCGCCCGGAGCCGGGACGGCAAGTACCTGTTCCGGTCGTCGACCAGCTTCACCAGCTCCGAGCAGGCCTACCTGCCGGCCGACGAGCCTGCGGGCGAGTGGCGGGTCATTCTCCCCCGCCAGCCCGACCACGAGTACAGCGCCGAACACCGCGACGGCACGTTGTACATCCTCACCAACAAGGACGCCACCAACTTCAAGGTCGTGACGTGTCCGGTCGGCAAGTCCGACCCGGCGGGCTGGAAGGACCTGACGCCCTACGACCCGGCCGTGTTCGTCCGGGACGTGGACGTGTTCAAGGACCACCTGGTCGTCTCGGCCCGGGTGAACGGGCTGCCGCAACTGATGGTCCGGCCGTTCGGCCCCGGGGACGCCCACACGATCGAGTTCCCCGAGGCCGTGTACGAGGCCGGGCTGGGTGCCAACCCGGAGTTCGACACCCCGACCGTCCGGCTTACCTACACCTCGCTCGTCACCCCGCCGTCGCAGTACGAGTACGACCTGAAGTCGAAGGCCCGGAAGCTGCTCAAGCCGCAGCCGGTGCTCGGCGGGTACGACCCGGAGCAATACCAGACCGAGCGGACGCTGGCCACCGCCCCGGACGGGACGAAGGTGCCGGTCTCGCTCGTCTACAAGAAGGGCGTGAAGAAGGACGGCACCGCCCCGTGCCTCCTGTACGCCTACGGGTCCTACGGGGCGATCATGCCGGTCGCCTTCGACCCGACCCGGCTCAGCCTGCTCGACCGCGGCGTCGTGTACGCCCTGGCCCACATCCGCGGCGGCAGCGACCTCGGCCGGACCTGGTACGACGACGGCAAGATGCTGAAGAAGAAGAACACGTTCACCGACTTCGTGGCCTGCGCCGACCACCTCGTCAAGGAGGGCTACTGTGCCCGCGACCGGCTGGCCATCCAGGGCGGCAGCGCCGGCGGGCTCCTGGTCGGCGCGACCCTCAACCTCCGCCCGGACCTGTGCAAAGCGGCCGTCCTCCAGGTCCCGTTCGTGGACGTCATCAACACCATGCTGGACGAGTCGCTGCCCCTGACCACCCAGGAGTTCCAGCAGTGGGGCAACCCGAAGGTGACGGAGCAGTACGAGTACCTCAAGTCGTACTGCCCGTACTCGAACCTGAAGAAGGGCGACTACCCGGCCGTCCTCGTCACCACCAGCCTGAACGACAGCCAGGTGATGTACCACGAGCCGGCCAAGTACGTGGCCAAGCTGCGGACGCTCAAGACCGACCCCCGGCCGCTCGTGATGAAGTGCAACATGGCCGGCGGGCACGGCGGGGCGTCCGGCCGGTACGACGCCCTGAAGGAGCGGGCGCTGGTGATGGCCTTCGTCCTCGACCAGATCGGGGCGGCGAAGTAGGCGAGCGGGGGGTGTGAACCCCCTGATTCCTGTCCTGGCGAGCGGGGGGCGTGAGCCCCCCGGTTCCGATGACCGTCGGCGGGATCGTCCTGTGCGGCGGGCGGTCGAGCCGGATGGGCCGGCCGAAGGCCTGGCTGCCGGTCGGCGGCGAGGTCATGCTGCAGCGGGTCGTCCGCGTCCTGCGGGAGGTGGTCGACCCGGTGGTCGTGGTGGCCGCCCCGGGGCAGGACGTGCCGCCGCTGCCGGACGCAGTCACGATCGTCCGCGACGAGGTGGAGGGCCGTGGCCCGCTGGCCGGGCTGGCCGCCGGGCTGGCCGCGCTGGACGGACGCGCCGACGCCGCCTACCTGTCGGCCTGCGACGTGCCGTTCCTGTCGCCGGCGTTCGTCCGGCGGGTGGCCGGGTTCTTGGAAGACCCCTCCCCCCGGTCCGCTCCCCTCCTCTTCACTTCCCCTCCCCTCGGAAGGGAGGGGGAGGAAGAGAATCCAAGACCCCTCCCCCCGACCCCCTCCCCGCAACGGAGAGGGGGAGGAAGCCCCGAGCCGGGGGCTTCTGTCCTGCTCCCCCTCCCCCCGCGGGGGAGGGGGCCGGGGGGTGGGGTCTCTTGCGTCGTCCCCCGCGTCGGCGGCTACCACCACCCGCTCGCCGCCGCGTACCGGCTCGACGTGCTCCCCCACGTCCGCGACCTGCTCGCCGCCGACCGGCTCCGCCCGGTCTTCCTGTTCGACGCGGTGCCCACCCGGGTGGTCGAGGCCGGCGAGCTGGCCGACATCGACCCCGACCTGCGGTCGCTCCGGAACCTGAACACGCCGGAGGACTATGCCCGGGCGGCTCGCGATCTGGTATGATCCCCCGCACCCCGGACCCCCGGAGCGACGCCGATGCCGAGCGCCCTCTGCCCGAGCTGCCACTCCCCGGTGACCGTCCCGGGCGGGCTGCTGGTCGAACCCGTCAAGTGCCCGGCGTGCGGGGAGGTGATCCAGCCCGGGGCCGCGGTCCCGCCCCCGCCGCCGGCGGACCCCGCGGCCGACGGCGGGCCGGAGCCGTTCCCGGTGCTGCCGTACACGGCGGTGAACGCCGGCCGGCCGGCCGGGCTCGGGCTGGCGGTCTTCTTCGGGTTGGTGGCGGCGATCGTCGTGGGCGTCGTCGCCGGGCTGATCCGCGGCTACCTGTGGCTGGTGCTCGTCTTCCCGCTCGTCCACGGGGCGGCGGTCGGCGGGCTGGCCGGGCTCGGCGGGCGGGTCGGGCGGGCCCGGCTGCCG
>JAIEQO010000937.1 GCA_019747655.1 Gemmataceae bacterium
CGCGATGTATTGCCTGCTCGCCGCCACGGTCGTGGACGCGGGGGTGATCGAATTGCGCGAACGGGTGACAGTTCCGGCGGGCAGCGTGATGCGGTTGGGTGATCTCGCCGCCATTCATGAAAGCGATGAACGCCGGGCAGCAACTCTTCGCGAATTGCCAATGGGACCGGCTCCCGCGGCCGGTCCCACTCGCCGCGGTCGAGCCGCCGGGTCGGGCGGGGGTCGGCCGGGTCGCGCTCGGCGAGGTGCAGGATGGTGGTCGTGGCGGCCGGGAGCGACTTGTACAGGTCGTCGATCTCCTGGTTCAGGGCGGCCAACTCCGGCACCGACCGCCGCCAGGCGGTGAAGACCGCGTCCGTCTGAGCGGGGGTGCGGTCCTTCGCGGGGACGCCGAGGGCCAGGACGGCGGCGTGGTCGGCCGGCGGGGCGGCCGGGGCCGGGGCGGTGGTCAGGCTGATGCGGGCGCAGCCGAGCATGTCGCCCATCCGCAGCGACACCTTGAACTGCGTCCCGGCCGGGTACGCCAGCGGCTTCTCGAACCGCACGACGGCCACGCTGGCCTGGTTCCGCCGGCCCGGCCCGCGGTCCGACACCCAGAGGGTGTCGTCCTTGCCATCGACCAAGTTGGCGGCCGCGTGCTTCGGGTCGGGCCCGGCGAAGTCGGCCGTCGGGTTGACGAGCTTTAGCTTTTCCCAGTCCTTCCCGTCGGGCGGCTTCACCCACACGTCGATGCCCTTGACCGCCCAGGTGCCGAGCTTGCTCCGCCCCGGGCCGCCGTGCGGCAGGTCGCGGTGGGGCAGGGCTTCGAGCCGCAGGCCGGTCACGTCGTCGAGCTTGGGGGTGGCGACGAAGAACACCTCGTCGCTGGCGTGCCCCTTCATCAGGAACGACTTGTCGGCCTCCTGGGTCGGGTGGTTCAGCCCGCTGACGCTGGCCATCTCGGATGCCTCGATCGGCGTCCAGGGAACTTGCTTGGCGGCGACGGCGTCGGCCCAGGCGGCGAGTTCCGCCTCCCACTTCGGGCGGGCGGCGCGGACGCGGTCCTCGGCGGCCCGGACCTTCTGGCGGACGCCGGCGATCTGCTTCAGTTGGTCGGCGGTGTAGACGGCGGACTGGGCCTCGTAGGTGTTGTTCAGGAAGGCGAACAGGCCGAAGTACTCGCGGTGGGTCAGCGGGTCGAACTTGTGGGTGTGGCACTGGGCGCACTGGGTCGTCAGCCCGAGGACGGCCTTGCCCAGGCAGTCCACCCGGTCGACCAGCTCGGCCATCCGGAACTGTTCGGCGACGATCGCCCCCTCCTCGTTGATCATGCTGTTCCGCAGGAACCCGGTGGCGATGACCTGATCCTGGGTGGCGTTCGGCAGGAGGTCGCCGGCCACCTGCTCGACCACGAACCGGTCGTAGGGCAGGTCCCGGTTCAGGGCCGCGACCACCCAGTCCCGCCAGGCCCACATCTCCCGGGGCAGGTCCTTCTCGTACCCGTTGGTGTCCGAGTAGCGGGCCAGGTCGAGCCAGTGCCGGGCCCACTTCTCCCCGAACCGCGGGCTGGCCAGCAGCTTGTCGGCGAGTGCCGCGACGGCCGCCGGCCGGTCCTTCGCCGCGGCCGCCACGAACCCGTCCACCTCCTGCGGCGACGGCGGCAGGCCGATCAGGTCGAGGTAGAGCCGGCGGCACAGGACCTCGGGCGGGGCCGGCGGCGACATCCCGAGCCCGGCCGCCTTAAGCCGGGCGCGGACGAACGCATCGACCGGGTTATGAGCGGCGACCTCCGGGACGGGCGGCCGGCGGGGCGGGTCGAACGCCCAGTGCCCGGGGTACGCGGCCCCCTGGGCGACCCAGGCCCGGAGGGTTTCCACCTGCGCCGGCTTGAGCGGGTTCTTCTGCCGCGGCGGGGGCATCACCTCGGATTCGTCGTGTGTGGTGACGCGGCGGAGCAGCTCGCCCTTGTCCGGCTTGCCGGGGACGACGGCCGGCTCGCCGGAGTCGCCGCCCGTCAGGGCGTCGTCCCGGAGGTCGAGCCGCAGGCCGCCCTTGCGGCTCTTGTCGTCCGGCCCGTGGCAGGTGAAGCAGTGGTCGGCCAGGATCGGCCGGATGTCCCGCGTGTAGTCGACCGGGTCGGCGGCCCGGGCCGGGGCCCCGAAGAGGGCGACCAGCCCGGCCAGCGGCAGGGCGCGGACGTGCGGGCGGCGGGCCATGAGCGTTCCGGGGGCGGCGGTACGGGGGGCGAGACCGGCGGACGGCGGGACTGTCAGATTACACCGGCCGGCGGACCGGGGGAAGGGTCCGCCCGCCCGGGTCGGCGGCGGGGGAGCGCACGGCCGGGCGCTCAGCCCGACCGCCGGCCGACGCGGAGGCACCCGATGTCGTGGTGTCTCGGTATCGTGGGACGGGCTGGAAGCCCGTCCGATCGCCGGGCGGTCGCCGTCACCCGCTTCCGGACGGCTCGTTCACCCCCGTACGGGACGACCAGCCCGGGACTCAAACCAGGTTGTGGTGCTCGCCGACCGGGACGACGGCCCCGGCGGGCCGGTGGGCGGGTTCGCTGCTGACATCCGGGGGCGGCAGCCGCCGGGCGTACCGCTCCGTCAGGACCGGCCCCAGGACCGAGGTGACGACGAGGAGGACGATGACCGAGTTCAGGACCGGCTCCCCGATCAGCCGCTCGCCGGCCGCGTTCGTCGTGTTGTACGCGACCAGGGCGGCGGCCAGGGTGGCGGCCACCTGCGGGAGCGACAGCGACCACATGGTCAGCCCCTCGTCCCGGGTGTAGCCGTACAGCCGGCGGGCGACCTCGGCGGCCAGGAACTTCGACCCGACCAGCCCGCCGACGACCCCGGCCACCAGCCAGAAGTGGTCGACCAGGGTGGCGGCGAACGCCCGCAGGTCGATCAGGAACCCGATGGTCACGAAGAAGACCGGGATGAACAGGTGGTTGCCGATGAACTCCAGCTCGTGCTTGGCCTCGCTGCCCCGGGCGGCGGTGTTGACCGCCAGCCCGGCCAGGAACGCCCCGATGATGCCCTCCAGGTGGATCGCCTCGGCCGCCACCGCGGCCGCCGCGACCAGGAGCAGCATCAGGGCGAACTGCCCCTCCTTGGTCGGCTTGAGGGCGAACAGCCGCCGCCCGACCCAGCCCAGCCCCAGGAGCACGGCCGGGACGTAGACGGCGAGCTGGAGGAGCCGGGCGGCGAACGTGTCCGGGGCGAACCCGGCGGCGTGGATCGGGATGCAGACGGCCAGCACCAGCAGGGCGGCGACGTCGGTGAACACGGTCGCCCCGACGGTCACGGTCACGGCCTCGTTCCGGAGCCGGCCGAGCTTCCCCACGATCGGGAACCCGATCAGGGTGTGGGAGGCCAGGAGCGACCCGATGAGGACCGCCCCGACCCACGGGTAGCCGGCGGCCAGCCCGACCAGCACCCCGGCCGTCAGGGGGAGGGCGAAGGTGAGCAGGCCGAAGCCGACCGACCGGTTGCGGGTCCGGTTGAACTGGACCAGGTCGATCTCCAGGCCGGCGAAGAACATCAGCAGGAGCTTGCCGATCTCGGCGAAGAAGTGGGCGACCTCGCCGTGCTTCGGGGCGATCCCGAGGCCGTACGGGCCGACCACCACCCCGGCCGCCAGCAGCCCGACCACCGCGGGCAGCCGAACCCGCCGGCAGAGCGGGGGGACGGTGAAGAGGATCAGCATGGCGACCGAGAACCGGGCCAGCGGCGGCAGGCGGTGGAGCGGCTCCAGGGCGGCGTCGAGCATGGCGGTGCGACCCGCGTTCGGGGGCCGGCGTCGGTGCCGGCCGCCCGCGGACGGATGGGAATACGTTTGTGTTAATCAGGACATGCCCGGGGGCGGATTGCAAGCCGCCCGGGGCATGTCCGCTCGGAAGTCCCGGCCCGCGGACGGAGAACTACGACTATCCGGCCCCGCCCCCCGGCACCGAGCCGCCGCCCGCGGCCGGGGCCGGGCGGCGGATCGACACGTTCCGCGCCTCGCCGCAGGACACCGTCGGAATCCGCCTCTGCGTCGGCGAGTCGGGCCGGCGTTCGGCCGGCCCGTCGGCCCTACGGGTCCTTCCGTTCCCCGGCCGGCCGCCGCTGACGGAACAGCCAGTCGATCACCCGCGGGTCGGCGTAGGCCAGGTCGCGGGCGAAGACGTGCCGCACCCCGGGGTACTCCCAGTAGGTCATCTGCTTCCCGCCGGCCGCCGTCACCGCCGCGAACAGTTTCCGCGACCGGTCCACGTCGGTGGTCTCGTCGGCGTCGCCGTGGAACGTCCAGATCGGGGTGTCGGTCAGCCCGGCCGCCCCGGCCGGGGTGTACCCGCCGCAGATGGTGACGGCCGCGGCGAAGAACCGCGGCCGGCGGGTGAGGGCGTCGTGCGTCCCGTAACTGCCCATCGATGCCCCGCTGACGTACACCCGGGCCGGGTCGACCGGGACCTCCTTCATCACCGCGTCGAGGGCCGCCAGGGCCAGCCGCATGTTCCGGTTCGGCTTCTCGGGCCACGCCGGGGCGGGTTCGGTCCACGATGCGTCCGACCACGCCTCCGGCCGGCCCTTCCCTCCTGCTTGCGGGGCCAGGACGTAGCACGGGTTCGCCGCCTGGGCGTCCGGGTGACAGAAGGTGCCGACCCCGGCGTCGTTCTGGATGTGCTTCAGGTTGTCGTCCCCGCCCCGGCCGGCGTGGTGCAGGAGCAGCACGAGCGGGTACGTCTTCCCCGGCTCCGGGTTGTTCACCTTGAACAGCCGGTACGGCATGGCCTCGCCGGTCCCGGGCTCGGCGAACGTCCGGGCCTCCATCACCTCGGCCCCCTTGACCGCGACGGCCGCCGCCGTCCGCTTCGCCCGGGCGGACTCGGCGTCGCCGGCCGGCCGGGCGACCCGCTCCGACCGACTCTCGCCCGGCTTCGGCCCGGCCGGCGGGGGCAGGACTTCGAGCACCAGAGCCCAGTCGTTGGCCCCGGTGCCGTTGTCGCCGGGGGTGCGGACGGGCTGGCCGTCCTTGTTCGGCAGCGGTCCCAGCGGGGTGCCGTTGGCGTCCTTGGCCGGGTTGAACCACCGGGCCGTAACCGGCCCCGGGAAACCCGCGAGGTTCAGCGACAGCTCCCGCGGCTCCTTACCGGTCGACGGGACGTAGACGACGGCGAGCTTCCGGTCCCCGGTGTGGGCGGCGGTCGCCTTGGTCGCCCCGTCGCCCCCGCCGGCCGCGACCAGCTTGTCCTCGGCGTCGGGGACCAACCGGTGCCACGGGAGCCGGCGGAAGAACGCCCCGACCCGGGCCACGTCCCGCGACCCGGGCAGGTCGAGGGCCTGCTGCCACGTCGGGGCCGCCTTCCGGTCGGTGTACCCCGGGCCGTCGAAGTACCAGATCGGGTTGTTCCCGAAGAAGCTGCCGCACCCGCCGGCCAGCACCGGCCACCAGGCCTGCCGGCGGATGCGGTCGGGGGCGGCCTTGTGCTCGCCCTCGTAGGCCGACTCGAACATCACGAACGGCCGGACCGGCTTCCGGGCGTAGGCCGCCCGGAGCGGCTTCCACAGGTCGAGGTCGTACCGGTAGACGGTGTCGACGCCCAGCCACGGCCGGTCGCCGAACGTGTCGACGGCGGTAGTCTGCCCGCCGTGGGCGGTCATCAGTTGTTCCGCCCCGCCGTCGCGGATGCCCCGGGCCAGCTCCTCGCCGGCCCACCGCTCGGCCTCCGGCAGGGCGTAGTCCCCGCCGATCACCCAGACGACGTTGGGCAGGTCCTTGAACCGCCCGCCGACGAACTTCCCGTAGGCCCGCAGCGCCTCCGGCCCGGCCGCCTTGATCTTCTGGAAGAACCCCTCGTCCCCGCCGCCCCACCCGAGGTAGGCGGCGCACAGCCAGACCGAGAGGCCCCGCTTGCCGGCCTCGGCCACGGCCTTGTGGGCGGTGTCGAAGTAGGCCGGGTTGGGTTTCGTGAAGTCGCCGGGCTTGAGGAAGGGTTGCACGCCGGCGATCGTCGCCGGGGCCCTGTCCGCGAATTTGTGCTCGATGAGACTCACGATGACCGCGTTGAACCCCCGCCCCTTGCGGTCGTCGAGGTACTTGGCGATGTCGGCCTCGTTGAGCTGCGCGATGAGCGACCAGGCGGTGTCGCCGACGACGAGGAACGGCTTGCCGTCGGCCGTCTCCAGGTGCCGCTTGTCCGCGCTCACCTTGAGCGGGAAGTCGGCCGCGGTTGCCGGGCCGGCGACGGCCGCCAGGAGCGCGACGGCGAGCAGTGACCGCATGGGGCCTCTCCGGGTCGGGGCGGCGGGGGCGGCCCCATCCTACCCGATCGAACCCGGCCCGGCCACGACCCGGACCTCCCCGCCCGGGTCCCAGTCGAACACGACCGGGTCGTCGGCCGGGACCGGCAGCCCGAGCAGATCCCGCGGCCGGACGGCGGCCATCTCGACCGCCTCCGCCGGGGTGACGCCCGCGGCCCGGACCACCTCGGCCACACACGTGTCGGTGAAGTGCCCGCCGCCGGCCAGGTACGGCGTCCCGGCCACCACCACCTTCCCCCCGGGCAGCACCTCCAGGTCGGCGCCCCACTCCCGGTAGCGGCCCGGCCGGCACCCGGCCAACGGCCCGGCGTCGCACGTCAGGAGCGTCCGGCCCACGCCCTTCGCCCGGACGAACGTCTTCACCGCCGAGGCCGGCAGGTGGTGGCCGTCGGGGATGATGCTCATCCACAACCCGTCCTCGGCGAGCTGGTCCCAGAGGACGTTCGGGTGGCGGGGTAGGACGGCGTGGCAGCCGTTCCCGAGGTGGGTGCTGACCCTCGCCCCGGCCTTCACCGCGGCCCGGATGGTGTCGCCGTCGGCGGCCGTGTGGCCGAGCCCGACCACCACCCCGGACTCGGTCAGCTTCTCGATGAGTGGTAGTGCCCCCGGCCGCTCCGGGGCGAGGGTGACCAGCCGGACGAGCCCGCCGGCCGCGTCCTGCCAGCGGCGGAACAGGTCCCAGTCGGGGTCGCGGACGTGCGGGCGGGGGTGGGCCCCGCGGGGGCCGTCGTCGGGCGCCAGGAACGGCCCTTCGAGGTGGAACCCGGGGATCATCCGGGCCAGGTCGGGGGCGGCCTCGCGGGCCCTCACCAACGCGGCGAGGGCGGCTTCGATCACCTCCGGGGCGGCCGTGATGACGGTCGGCAGGAAGCCGCCGACGCCGTGTCGGCGGCACTCGTCGGCGACCGTGCGGACCTGCTTGGTGGTCAGATCGGGTGAGGTGAAGTTGACCCCGAGGCCGCCGTTGACCTGCGGGTCGAAGAACGAGGGGGCGGCCCACCGCCCGGGCGGGGCGTCGGCCGCGTCGTGCCGGGCCAGATGCATGAGGAAAGATTAACCACCGAGTCACAGAGAACACAGAGCGGCGGCAGAATTGGTTCGATCAAGATCGGTTCCGTGTCTTGGTCTGCTCGGTGCCCTCTGTGACTCGGTGGTTAGTGCGTCTTCTCCGACCTCCCCCGGACTTCCCGGATCAGCCGGGCCAGCCCGAACCCGGCCCCGACGGCCGCCAGCACCCCGGCCCCGCCGGTGGCGAGCATGACCACGTCCCGGCGGGACAGCCCGCCGGCCGGCCGCTCCTCGTCCCGGCCCGCCGGCAGATGGACCAGTTCGACCTCGACGGCCTCGTCCTCCAACGGGAGTTCCGCGGCCGGGGCCGGCTTCGACCCGCCACCGCCCCCGTGCGGCGGCCGGGGCGTCGGAGGCGGGGGCGGCAGACTC
>JAIEQO010000400.1 GCA_019747655.1 Gemmataceae bacterium
GGGCTGACACCCCGACGGTGATCGGCACCGTCGGGCTGACGCCCCGACGCTCCCAGACAGGCTACTTGTTCTTCAACTCGCTGACCGACGCCCCGAGGCGGACGCCCTTCCCCTTCACCTTGGCCTTGACCGTCAGTTGCTTGCCGCCCTCGACGGTGACAATCACGGTGTCCTTCCCGGCCGGGTTGGCGTCGCCGAAGGCGTCCTTCACCACCGCCTTGGCCTCGTCCGGCTTGAGGTCGTCGTTGAACAGCGGGATGGCCTTGGCCAGGGCGACCTCGACGGCCAGCACCGGGACGGCCGCCGGCTTGGCGGCCAGCCCGGCCTTCAGGGCCTTCCCGTCCGGCTCGACGCTCAGGGCGAACAGGTCGTCCGAGGTGGCCAGCCACACCGTCTTCGTCCCGAACACCTTCTCGAAGTTCGCGTCCGCCTCCTTGATCTCGACCTTGTGCAGGGAGAACCCGCCCACCGTCTCGACGTCGAAGCTGAACTCGGCCTTGTCCGCCGGGACGTGCGGGGCGGCGTCCTTGGCCAGTTTCTCGATCGCCTTCCCGTCCTTCACCGCCAGGGCCACCAGCAGGGTGTGCTTGCCGTCGGCCGTCGGCCCGGAGAGGGTCGCGGCGGCGTCCAATTCCCCGGCCTTCAGGGTCGGGGCGAAGGTGTCCGCCACCCGCCGGGCGAACAGCCGGTCGGCCTCCTCGGCCTGGTTGACCGCCTCCTCCAGGAGCCCGTCGATGACCGGGTCGAGCCGCTTCCGCAGGTCGGCCGGCAGCCCGCCCCTCGACGCGAACCGGACGACCGGGTCCTTCGCCGCCACGATCCCGGCCGCCCGGCTGGTCTTCCCGGCCAGCCCGGCGATCGTCTTGGCCAGGGCGGTCCCGTCCTTGGCGGTCAGCGTCACCTCGGCCGACAGCTCGTCCGTCTTCGGGTCGACGAACAGCTTGATCGTCTGCTCCTTCCCCTCCTCGGTCAGCATCTTGGCCGACCCGACGAGGGCGTCGGTCAGGACCGCCTCGAGCTTCTTCTGGGCCGCCGGCTTGTCCCCGTCGGCCCCCTTCTTGAGCTGCTCCTGGAGCTGGTGCTCGAGCTGGCCGGTGACGAACTCCTTCAGCTCGGCCGGGACGCGGTCCTGCCGGAAGACGACCGACAGGACGGCCCCGTCGTCCTTGGCGAAGAACGCCTTCGGGGTGATGAGGGACTTGGCGGCGATGTGCTTGGCGTCCCGGGCCAGGTAGAGGTAGCCGTCGGAAAACCGCATGGCGACCTCGTTGATGAACGGCACGTTCGCCTTCAGGGTCCCGTCGTCGCCCTTCTCCGGCTCGATCCCGGCCCGCTCCTTCAGGGCGGCCAACAGCCGCTCCTGGTCGGCCACCGGGATCATCACCACCACCTGGCTGGCCTCGATGTCGGAGGCGACGACCGCGTAGGCCCCGAACGGCCGCTTCGGGTCGACCCCCTCGACCCCTTTGCCGCCCTCGCTGAGCTGCTGGACCAGCCCGCGGGCCTGCTTGACCGGGTCCTCCTTGTCCAGCAGCCCGCCGACGTACTCGGCCTTGTCGAGCAGGTCGTTGACCGACCGCAGCCGGACCTCGACGGTCGGCTCGGGGGGCTGGGCGACGGCCGGCCCGCCGACGAGGGCCGCGGCCACGGCCGCGACCAGGTAGCGCATCCGCATGGGTATCTCCGTGTGTGGGCGACCCCGGCCCGGCCGGGGGGTCGGGGGATTGTACCCGCGGGGCGGCCCGCGGGTGTCAGTACCCCTCCCCCCACTCTCATGCGATCTACCACCCGGCCCACGCCGAACCGACCACCCGAAACCACCTTACGTCCGGCACCCGACGCCTCGACTCACGGCCACACCGCCACACTAGGCCAATTCTTCCGCCACAACTCGTTCGCTGGCTATCAGTTCCGTCCGAATCCAATTGATCCCGTATCCCGCCACGCTGGCCACCGCCCGGGCTTGGCGGGGTCGGCCACCCCGCTCATCTATACTGTACAAATTATCAGAAAAATTGACTGGGTCAAGTGTGGTTGTGGGAATCTCGCTCCGCGGTCGGGCCGGTGATTTCCCGCCGGGGCGGTCGTAAAACGGCGGGATGAGCCAGAAGACGTGGGGCGGGCGGTTCGCCGGCGACACCGACCGGCGGGTCGAGGCGTTCACCGAGTCGATCTCGTTCGACCGCCGGCTGTACCGCCAGGACATCGTCGCCAGCCAGGCCCACGCCCGGATGCTCGGCGAGGTCGGGCTCCTGACCGCGGCCGAGGCCGAGCAGATCGCGGCCGCCCTGGACGAGATCGGCGGGGAGATCGAGGCCGGGCGGATGGTCTTCTCGGTCTCGCTCGAAGACATCCACACGCACATCGAGCGGGCCCTCATCACCAAGCTCGGCGACCTCGGCCGGAAGCTCCACACCGGGCGCAGCCGGAACGACCAGGTTGCCACGGACCTTAAGCTCTGGGTGCGGGACAGCATCGACGAACTCGACGGCCTCCTGGCCGATTTGCAACGGGCGTTCGTGGAGTCGGCCGAGCGGGAGCGGGGCGTCGTGCTGCCGGGGTACACGCACCTGCAACGGGCGCAACCCGTCCTGGCGGCCCACTACTTCCTGGCCTACGTCGAGAAGTTCGGGCGGGACCGCGACCGGCTGGCGGATTGTCGCAAGCGGGCGAACGTCCTGCCGCTCGGGGCGGCGGCCCTGGCCGGCACGTCCTTGCCGATCGACCGGGAGTCGGTGCGGGCCAAGCTCGGGTTCGACGCGGTCGCGGCCAACAGCCTCGACGTGTCGAGCGACCGGGACTTCGCCCTGGAGTTCGTCTTCGGGCTCTCCCTGATCGCCGTCCATTTGAGCGGCTGGGCGGAAGAGTGGGTGATCTGGTCGACCACCGAGTTTAACTTCCTGGACCTCCCCGATGCGTTCTGCACCGGGTCGAGCATCATGCCGCACAAGAAGAACCCGGACGTGCTGGAGCTGACCCGCGGGAAGGCCGGGCGGGTGATCGGGTCGTTGCAGCAACTGTTCGTGCTCATCAAGGGGCTGCCGCTGGCGTACAACCGCGACCTCCAGGAGGACAAGGCGGCGGTGTTCGACGCCTTCGACACGGTGGCCGGCTGTCTCGCCGTCGCCGCCCCGCTCGTCCGCCAAACGAAGCTGCGGCGGGAGGTGATCGCGGCCCGGCTCGAAGACGGCTTCCTGGACGCGACGACCTTGATGGAGGGGCTGATCGCCCGGGGGGTGCCGATGCGGTCGGCCCACGAGGCGGTGGGGAACCTCGTCCGCGAGTGCGAGACCCGCGGCTGTCGGCTGGCCGACCTGCCGGACGACGTGTTCGGGGACGCCGGGGCGTCGGTGCGGGAGGTGTTGGGGGTGGCGAACGCCCTGGCGGCGTTCCGGAGCGCCGGGTCGACGGCCCCGGCCGCCGTCGAGGCCCAGTTGCGGGCCTGGCGGGAGCGGTTGGCGTGAGGTGAAGCCGGTTGGGTCGTCCCCCCGCGGCTCGTCATCGTGACCCGGGGTTCCACCCCGGGTGGCAATTCCCGGCGAGGGTCTTGCACGCCTGCGGTGGACCTCCGCCCACCCGACAAGAACCGTGGCACACTCCTACGTCATCGGCGGGGCCAGATTGTACCGCCGCAGCCTCGTCCGGTTGTCGGCCGCCGAGCGAGAATCCCTTGCGGCGGACGGCCTGGTCGTCCTCCGTCGCCCCGTCGAATGGCCGCTGCCCGACGCCGTGCCCGACTTCACCCGGGCCTTCACCGACACGGGCGGGACACCCATCTGGGGGCCGGGGCCGTACCTGAAGGTCCCGAACCGGCCGGCGGGCGAAAAGTACGAACCCGTCAACCGGGTGTTCTGTCCCTGGGGATATCCGCCCGACCGGCTCCGGGTCGCCCATTCGGG
Organism: Gemmataceae bacterium; assembly: GCA_019747655.1. Taxonomy (GTDB): domain Bacteria; phylum Planctomycetota; class Planctomycetia; order Gemmatales; family Gemmataceae; genus Urbifossiella. The sequence goes on from JAIEQO010000400.1 coordinate 3,900, forward strand.
GGTGTACCTCCGGCTGGCGGCCGTCGCACTGGACCGCACCGCCCCGGCGGCGTGGGACTGGCTGCTGACGGTCCTACCCTGGACCCCCGAGGACACCGCCGAATGGACGCGAACACGCCAAGATCGCAGGACGAGCCGACCGAGTTCAACGTGATTCGTGAGGCGTACACCCCGGCCGGACCGCGGGCCGTCCGCATCCCAACCGTCTGGTTCGACCGGGCCGTCGACCCGGTTACAGCAGCCCGCCTCCGGGAGGCGTTGCGAGCCGCTCAAGCCGACACCGGGGTTGCCGCCGATACCACGGATGATGCGGCGCCGTTCGTCGTCGAGGACCGGCCCGGGTCCTCGTAGGGTGGGACGAGCCGGCCCACGGGCGGCGATGTCCCGCGATTCGCAGAGCCGTGGGACATCGCGTCCCGAGGACGGGCCGCTCGTCTCACCCTACAAAACCAACGACCCGATCATCGCCTCCGCACCGCCCGTCACGGAACACGCCTCATGGACCACTTCGCCTACCGCGGCCGCGAGTTGTACTGCGAGGACGTGCCGGTGCCGGAGCTGGCCGACCGGTACGGCACCCCGGTGTACGTCTACAGCACGGCCACCCTGCTCCACCACCTCAAGGAGATTCAGACGGCCTTCGCCCCGGCGAACCCGCTGATCTGCTACAGCGTAAAGACCAACGGGAACCTGTCGCTTTGTCGGCTCATGGCCGGGCACGGGGCCGGGTTCGACGTCACGTCCGGCGGGGAGCTGTACCGGGCCCTCAAGGCCGGGTCGAGCGGGTCGAAGATCGTCTTCGCCGGGGTGGGGAAGTCCGACGCCGAGATGCGGTACGGGCTGGACAACGGCGTCTTCCTGTTCAACGTCGAAAGTGAGGCGGAGCTGTTGGCCCTCGGGGCGGTCGCGCAGGCGATGGGCGTGAAGGCCCCGGTCGCCCTACGGGTGAACCCCGACCTGCCGCCCAAGACGCACGCCAAGACCGACACCAGCGTCAAGGGCGTCAAGTTCGGCCTGGACATCGAGACGGTGGTGGACGTGGCCGGGTCGGTGGTCAACCACCCGGGGTTGGCGATCGTCGGGGTCCACATGCACCTGGGGTCGCCGATCCTCAAAGCCGACCCGTACCGGGCCGGGGCCGACAAGGCGGTCGGGCTGGTCAACGCCTTCCGCCGCCAGGGGCACGACATCCGCTACCTGAACATGGGCGGCGGGTTCGGCATCCACTACCGCAAGCAGGAGGCGCTACCAGCGTCGGCGTTCGCGGAAGTCATCCTGCCGGCGGTGGTGGCGACGGGCTGCCAGTTGGTGCTGGAGCCGGGGCGGTTCATCGTCGGCAACGCCGGCGTGCTGGTCAGCCGGGTGGTGTTCACCAAGGAGACCGGCGGGAAGAGCTACGTCATCCAGGACGCGGCGATGAACGACCTCATCCGCCCGACCCTGTACGACTCGTTCCACCGCATCTGGCCGGTACACCCCCGGGCCGAGGTGCCGGAACGGCCCGAGGACTACGAGGCGGCCATCCCCGGGACGTTCGCCCAGGACGTGGTCGGGCCGGTGTGCGAGAGCGGCGACTTCCTGGCCAAAGGGCGGAACCTGCCGAAGCTCGAACGCGGCGACCTCCTGGCCACGTTCAGCGCCGGGGCCTACGGGATGGCGATGGCCAGCAACTACAACAGCCGGCTGCGGGCGGCCGAGGTCCTCGTTACAGGCCGCACGCACCGCCTGATCCGCCGCCGGGAGACGTTCGCCGACCTGACGGCGTGCGAAGCCGATTGCCTGACCTGACCCCGGCGGGCAGAATCGGGATGGGATGCCGCGCACAGGCCGGGAGGCCTGTGCCACCGGAGTGTGGTGGCCTGGGCCGCCACGTTATGATGAGGTGGCACGGGCATTCCTGCCTGTGCGGTTCGTACCGGCCGCCCCGGAGACACACCCGTGAGACTCACCCCGCGCGTGTCGGCCGGCCTCGGCCTGGCGGCCGGCGTCCTGCTCCTCGCCGCCGCCCCGGCCCCGGCCCAGGAGGCCGCGAAGGGCGCGACGGCCCCGCCGGCCGAGGTGTTCAAGCAGCTCCAGGAGCGGCTGGCCGAGGGCAAGTACGACCTCGCCGCCCTGTTCCTCCGGTCGTTCGTCGAGTCCAACCCGTCCGAACAACTGTTGCTCGACATCGAGTCCGACCGGCGGTACGGGTCGACCGTCTTCCGCCGGCTGCGGAACGTCCCCCGGTGGTCGGACGACCCGAAGGTCGAGAAGCAGGCCCGGGCGGACGTCGAAACCATCGTCAAGCGGGCCGACGACGCCACCGAGAAGCTGCTCCGCAACCCGGCCCGGGTGAACCGGTACATCCGCAACCTCGGGGAGACGCCGGAGGAGCAGCGGTTCGCCGAGGTCGAGCTGCGGCGGACCGGGGACTACGCCGTCCCGTTCATGGTCGAGGCCCTCCGGGCCGGGATCAGCCCGGCCGTCACCGAGGGCATCTACCGGGCCATCCCGAAGCTGGACGTGCCGTCCGTCGCCGCCTGGCTGGCCGCCTTCGACGGGCTGACCCTGGACCAGCGGTTCGGCGTGTTCACCGCCGTCCTGTCCCGGCCGGACGTGCTGAACCTGACCCAGACGGCCCAGACGAACTTCATCCCCGGCCTGTGGCGGGCGGCCGGGAACCCGGACAACACCCCGGCCCTCCGGGAGTTCGCGCGGAAGACCCTGGAGGGGTTGGTCCGCAACGTCGACCGGAAGGACCCGGCGGCCGAACTCGTCGCCCTGGCCCGGCCGTTCGCCGACCGCAAGGCCCGCTACGTCGGGGCGATGGACATCCCCGGCCAGCCGTCGCTCGTGCCGGTGTGGACCTGGAACGAGGCCGAGAAGCGGCTCGTCAAGCAGGACAACGTCCCGTCCGGCCAGGCCGACGAATACTACGGCCTGCGGTACGCCCGGTGGGCCCTCGAACTCCGCCCGGGGTACGAGCCGGCCCAGGCCCTGATCCTGGCGTTGGCCGCCGAGCGGGCGATGGAGCGGGGCCGGTTCGGCGAGCTGGCCAAGACCGACCCGGGCGTCTACCGGCTGTTGGCCGACGCCCCGGCGGTGGTCCTGGGCGACCTGCTCGACCGGGCCCTGGCTGAGAAGCGGACCGGGGTGATCCTGGCCGTCACCCAGGTGCTCGGGGACCGGGCCGAGAAGGGGCCGGCGGCGGCCGCCCCGGGGAAGCCGTCGCTGTATGAACGGGCCCTGAACTACCCCGACGCCCGGGTGCAGTTGGCCGCCGCCCACGCCCTCCTGCGGGCGCCTACGCCGGTCGCCCCGGGTCTCCGGGGCCGGGTCGTCGATGTCCTCAAGCGTGCGGCCGGGGCCGACACCGTCGGGGCCGCCGGGTCGAAGGGGCAGGCGCTCCTGGTGGACCCCGACCGCCGCCGGGCCGACGACACGGCGGCTTACCTCCGCGGGATGGGCCTGGCCGTGTCGGTCTACCCGACCGGCCGGGACGTGCTGCGGCGGCTGGGCCGGTCGGCCGACGTGGACCTGATCGTGGCCGACCGGCACGTCCCGGCCCCCGAGCTGCCGGACCTCGTCGCCCAGCTCCGGGCCGACACCAACGTGTCCCGGGTGCCGGTCCTGGTGGTCGCCTCGGCCGACCGGCCGATCCCGCCCAGCTTCGACCAGCTCGTCCTCCGGTTCGCCCTCTTGATCGCGGCCACCGACACCGACCCGATCCGGATGCCCCCGCCCTACGTCCCCGACCTGCGGAAAACACCCGAAGCCCAGGAGACCGAACGGGCGGCCGTCCAGGCCCAGCGGGACAACGTCTTCCGGACGGCCGCCGAGAACCGGCTGGCCCGGCTCCGGCGGGTGCTGGAGAC
>JAIEQO010000684.1 GCA_019747655.1 Gemmataceae bacterium
CAGTACCGCGCCCGCAAGGCCCACTACAAGAAACGCAGGGCCGGGCCGCCCGACTGACCAACTCCGGCTGTAGGACTCACAGTGTGTCTGGAAACTGGTCGTGAGCCCGGCTACCCTGTTCGGCCATGAGGAAGCCGTACCCGACCGACCTGACCGATGACCAGTGGGAGCGGCTGGACCGGCTCCTGCCGAAGCCCAAGTCCGGCACCCGGCGGGGCGGCCGGCCGGCGACCGCCGACCGCCGGGAGGTGTGCAACGCGATCTTCTACCACCTGCGGGGAGGGCTGGCCTGGCGGCTCCTGCCGCACGACTTCCCGCCCTGGCAGACGGTGTACGGGTACTTCCGGGGGTGGCGGCGGGACGGCACCTGGGAGCGGGCCCACGCCGCCCTGCGGGAGGAGGTCCGGACCCAGGCCGGGCTCCCGCCCCGGCCGCGGACCGGGCGGCTCGACAGCCAGACGGTGAAGACCACCCACCGCGGCGGCGACCGCGGGTGGGACGGGGGGAAAGAAGGTCCTCGGCCGCAAGAGGTTCATCCTGACCGACCCGCTGGGGCTGATCTGGGCCCTGTGGGTGACGGCCGCCGACCACCAGGACCGGGACGGCGGGCGGTGGCTGCTCAGCCGGTTCCGCCGGCGGCTGCCGTCGCTCCGGGAGGTGATCGCGGATAGCGGGTTCAGCCGCAAGTTCGTCGACTGGGTGCGGCGGGCGTGCGGGTGGAAGGTGACGACCACCGCGACCGCCGCCAAGGGGTTCGAGGTCCACCCGCGGCGGTGGGTGGTCGAGCGGACCTTCGCCTGGCTGGTGAAGTACCGCCGGCTGGCCAAGGACTTCGAGTACCTGACCGAGACGAGCGAGGCCATGATCTACGCCGCCATGATCCATCGGATGCTCCGGCGGCTACAGCCGGAGTAGTTTGCAGACACACTGTCACAGAGGACACAGAGCCGAGGAAGACGGAGCAGAGTTCAAAACAATTGATTTCTTCTGCTCCGTGCTCTCTGTGACTCTGTGGTTAATCCTTCTTAACTCATGCTCCCTTCCCGCTTCGCGCACACCGTCCGCCTGGGGCTCCGCAGCCTGGCCGCCCACCGGCTGCGGACCGGGCTGACCGCCCTGGGGATCGTCCTCGGGGTGGCGTCGGTGATCGTCATGCTGGCGGTCGGGGAGGCGGCCCGGTACCAGGCGCTCAAGCAGCTCGAGGACCTCGGCGCGTCGACGATCCTCCTCCGCAGCGTCAAGCCGACCGACGAGCCCAACCAGCGGCAGGGGGTGGACCTGTTGGCCTACGGGCTGACCTATGCCGACCTGGAGCGACTGCGGGCGACCATCCCGACGGTGACGGCCGCCACCCCGATGCGGGAGTACCGCAAGACCGTCCGCCACCTGGACAAGGTGCTGGAGGCCCGGGTGATCGGGGTGACGCCCGACTTCCTCCGCCAGCACAACATCCCGCTGGCCGCCGGCCGGGGGATCGACGCCCTGGACGAGGCGAACTACGCGAACGTCTGCGTCCTCGGGGCGGCCGCCGCCGAGACCCTGTTCCCCACCTCCGACCCGATCGGCCGGTCGGTCGACCTGGAGAGCCCGGACCGGATGCGGTCGTTCACGGTGGTCGGGGTGACGGCCCCGAAGACGCTGGCGGCCGGGGCCGACGCCGGGGACGCCGACTTCAACAAGGTGGTGTTCATCCCGTTCGCCACCGACAAGGCCCGGCTCGGGCGGGAGATCATCACCTACAAGGCCGGGTCGTTCTCGCTCGAGCGGCTGGAGGTCAGCCAGGTGACGGTGACGGTCGGGGCGGTGGCCGACGTGCCCCGGACGGCCCGGGCCGTCCAGTCGCTGCTGGACCAGTTCCACCCGCGGAAGGACGTGGTGGTGACGGTCCCGCTCGACCTGTTGCGCAAGGCCGAGGAGACGCAGCGGCTGTTCACCCTGATCCTCGGGTCGATCGCCGGGGTGTCGCTGGTGGTCGGGGGGATCGGGATCGCCAACATCATGCTGGCGACGGTGACGGAGCGGACCCGGGAGATCGGCATCCGCCGGGCCCTGGGGGCCAAGCGGCGGGACATCGCGGCGCAGTTCCTGGCCGAGTCGCTGCTCTTGTCGTGCGGCGGGGGGGTGATCGGGACGGCCCTGGGGGTCGGGCTGGCCTATGCGGTGTCGAACCTGATCGGGCTGCCGACGATCATCCGCCCGTGGGCCCCGGTGGTGGCGTTCGGGGTGTCGGTGCTGGTGGGCCTGGCGAGCGGGGTGTACCCGGCCCGCCGGGCCGCCCGGCTCGACCCGATCGAAGCACTAAGGCACGTGTGACCCGGGCCGTCACCCGCCGACCCGGATGTCGCCGAGGTCTTTCGTCTCGCCCGGCGGCGGGGCGGTGAACGGCGGGACTTCGGCCCCGCGGTCGAGCAGGTCGGGCCCGGACGCGGTGAAGGCGTACTTCAGCCCCGGGACCAGGCCGGGGATGGTGAACCGGCCGCGGTCGTCGGCCCGGACCCACGACCCGCCCTCCAGCCCGACCAACGGCCCGAGGGTGGTGTCCTCGCACTGGGCCGGCTCGTGCCCGAAGATCACGAGGCCGCCGGCCACCGGGGCGCCGCCGGCGACTAGCCGGCCGGTCACGGTCGCCCACGGCCCGAGGGTGGCCGCGACCGGTCCCGCCCCGCCGACCGCCACGGCCGTCCCGACCAGCTTCTTCTCCTCGTGGGCGACCACCACCCGCCGCCCCTCCCCGCGCTCCAGCCCGCGGACCGTGAACCGGGTCCGGCCGGCGGGCACCGCCCGCCAACCCCCGGGCCGCAACCCCCACACCGCCGTCCCGGCCGCCGGCGTCCCGTCCGGCTCGAGGGTACGGACCTCGGCCGTCACCCCCGGGTCGACCTCGACCGTCAGGTCGACCGGTTCGTTCCCGAACGGGGCGAGCGGGACGAAGGTGTTCCACCCCCGGACGGGATAGCTGGGCGACGGCTGGGTGCCGCCGATTTCGTCCCCCTGGCGGTACTTCGGGAACTGGCCCCCGCCGACGCCCAGCAGGTACGGCCCGCCGGACCACGACCGGACCGCGAGCATCCCGGGTCCGGGGAACGCCACCACCCGGAAGTCCGACGCGGTCGGTATCTCGTACCGCTCGTTCAGGAGGAAGGGCGGGCCGCCGGCGTAGTGCGGGTTGTCCTTGAAGACCGCGTACTCGTGGGCGACGGCGACCGGTTTCCCCGTTCCCTTCTCCCGGACCTTGACGTTCACCCACACCCCGGCCGGGAGGGCGACGTCCACGGGCTCGGGCTTTTCGCCGGCGGCCGCCACCGGGGCCATGACGTGGACCGCGTGGAGCGGCACCGCGGGGGGCACGTAGTCGAGCTTCGTCCGGTGGGCCCGGGTCAGCCCGTCGAGCCGGTAGCGGCCGTCCGGCCCGGTCCGGGTGGTGAGCAGGAACAGGCTATGCCCTTCGTCCCCGTTGCTGTACACCATCGTCCGGACCAACACCCCGGGGACCGGCTTCCCGGTGTCGGCGGCCGTCACCGCCCCCTCGACCGGGACGGCGGGGGCAGCCCGGACCGTGGCCGGCAGCCCGTGGTACTGCTCCACCCGGTACTGGTCGACGTCGTCCGTCCGGCCGGACACGTGCCGGACGCTGAACCCCTCGGCCTCGCGGGTGAACACCCGGACGAGCTGGGCGGCCGCGGTCGGCCCGCCGACGAACAGCCAGGCCACCCGCTCCCGGCCGACGCCCCGCAGCTCGAAGGTGCCGTCCGGGCCGGTGGTGGTCGCCGGCAGGAGGCGGTCGAGCGGGGTTTCGAGGTAGTAGCTGCGGACCATCTCCAGGTACGGCAGATGTTCGTTCGCGCGGCCGGCGGCGAGCCAGTCCGACAGGTCCTTCCCGCCCTCCGGACGGAAGACTCCGAGGCACCGGACCGTCACCCCGGCGATGCCCTTCCCGGCCGCGTCGACCACCTTCCCCCGGACCGGTCGGTCGTCGGGCGGGAGCTTGACGACCACGTCCGCGGCCGGCTCGCGGGTCCACCGCCAGCCGATGCCGAGCCCGTCGGCGGTGACCACCAACCCCCCGAACAGCCACGGGTGGCCGGGCTTCCCGTCGTGAAAGTTTCGGGCCGGGTGCTTGACCGTGAACCGGAAGCGGCCGTCCGCCGCCGTGACGACCCGTGGCTTGGGGCGGCCTTCACCCGACCCGCCCTCGTTCAACCAGTACACCGCGGCCCCAGCCACCGGCTGGTCGTCCGGCCCGACCACCCGCCCGGCGACGGCCGACTCGACCTCGGCCGTCTCGTCGTCCGCCGGCTCGGCGACCTCCGGTTTGGCGGCCGGCGGTGGCGGGGCAGCCGCCGGGCGGTGCGGCAGCCCGACCGCCGTGGCCGCCAGCGCCGCGGCCGCCACCAGAGCCAGCCCGACCGCCTTCGGGAGGAGCTTCATCGGCGTCGTCCCCTTTACGAGGGCCGTGACGGTGGCCGAGGCCCCGCCGACGGCCGCCGCGAGCGTCTGTTCGATGAGTGCGTCGGGCGGGCCGCCGACGGCCGCGTCCGCCGCCAGCACCCCGAAGAGGCCGGCCGACAGGTCGATGCCCCGCCGCCGCAGCCGGTCGGCCAGGAGCCGCCGGCCGCGTTCGAGGCACCCCTTCACCGCCCCGGCCGACCACCCCAGCAGGGCCGCCGCCTCGTCCCGCGACCGGCCGTCGAGGTAGCACAACAGGAGCGGCAGCCGGTGCCGGTCGGGCAGCTTGTCGAGTTCCGCGTGGAGGACCACGACCGCCTCCCGCCAAGACGGGTCGGGGGCGTCGACCCGCTCGGGCTTGCGGGCCGCGGACTCCCGGGCGGTCCTTCGGTGCCGGTCGGCCCGGGCCCGGACGGCGATCCGGTGGGCGGCCGCGTAGAGCCACCCGCCGGCCGACTCGCCCCACTTCACCCGCCCGGCCCGGCGGAACAGCAAGAGGAACGTGGCCTGGAAGGCGTCGTCGACGTCCGCGGGGTCGGCGAGGACATGCCGGCAGGCGGCCAGCACCGCCCGCCCGTGCCGGCCGACGAGGGCGGCGAACGCCCCCTCGTCCGAGTCCGACGCGAACCGGGCCAGCAGTTCCCGGTCGGACGCCCCGGGCTGGGGGAGCCGCCGGGCCAGGCGGGTCAGGGTCGAATGGGGCACGGTGGGTAATCCCGACCCGGGGTTTCACCCCGGGCTATGCTGTGGCAGCCCTTCAGGCTGTGGGGCAGGTCACTCTTCGACCCTGAAGGGGTCGCACATCGTAGCCCGGGGCGAAACCCCGGGTCCGGTGTGGGTCACGCCTCCAGTTGATATGCCCCGGCGCCGGCCCGGCGGCACGCGTAATTCTCCGCCGACCGCCCTTCCACGTCCGCCGGAAACTCGTCTTGGCGTCCGGCCGACCCCCCGCTATCCTCCGCCGCCCCCGCGGGCCACCCCGCCACCCGCGGCCGACACGGAGACCCCGTTCATGCACCCGCCCAAGACCAAGAACCGGCTCACCGGGTTCGAGCACCTCGAAGCCCGCGAGGTCCCGGCCGCCAGCCCGCTGGCCGACCTGAACACCGCCCCGGCCCCGTCGTTCGACTGGTTCCTGGGGACCTCCTCCGGCGACCCGACCGGGGCCGTGGTGAACGGCGTCGCCCTGTTCGCCGCCAACGACGGGGTGCATTCGGCGTCGGTCTGGAAGTCGGACGGGACGGCCGCCGGGACGAAGATGGTCGCCGCCCTGCCGTCGGCCCCGGGCGGGGTGGTCACCGCGCTCGGCCGGCCGAACCAGTTCACCGCGGCCGGCGGCAAGGCGTTCTTCGCCTACGACGACGGCACCCACGGGAACACCGTCTGGGCGACCGACGGGACGGCCGCCGGGACCCGGATGGTGGCCGACCCGACGGCGCTCGGCACCTCCCCGTGGCCGACCCTGATCGGGGCCGTCGGCGGGCGGATGCTCTTCTCGATGACCGCGTTCAACAGCGCGCTGCCGACCGCCCGGCTGTACTCGTCCGACGGGACGGCCGCCGGGACCACCCTGGTCAAGGACCTGGGGACGTACTCGAACCCGTCCTTCACCCTGGCCGGCAACACCCTGTACTTCGCCGTCCAGACCCCGCCGGGGGCCGGGGCGCCGCCCGTCACGACCCTGTGGAAGTCGGACGGGACGGCCGCCGGGACGAAGACGCTGGCCGACCTGCCGGCCGGCGTCTCCCTCGCCCAGGGGTTCTTCCCGGGGGCCCCGATCGCGGCCGTCGGGAACACCGTCTACTTCCTCGGCCAGGACGCCGACCACGGGCGGGAGCTGTGGGCCACCGACGGGACCGCCGCCGGCACCAAGTTAGTGAAGGACCTGAACACCGGGCCGGCCGCCCCGCTGTACCCCGGCGGCCCCGTCCCGCCCGGGACCGGCGACGCGGCCCCGCAGCAGCTCACCGCCTTCGGCGGCAAGCTGTACTTCGTGGCCGACGACGGCACCCACGGCCAGGAGCTGTGGAGCACCGACGGGACCGCCGCCGGGACGAAGATGGTGACGGACCTGAGCCCGGAGGTCGGGTCGGGCCCGGGCGCCGGCGTGGTCATGGGGATCCCGACGCCGTCCGGGTCGCGGGTGGGCGGGCTGCGGGTCCTCGGCGGCCGGCTCGTGTTCACCGCCGACGACGGCACCCACGGCCCGCAGGTGTACGGCAGCGACGGGACGGCCGCCGGGACGAAGGCCCTGACGGCCATCGAGTACGCCCCGCTGCCGGCCGACCTACCGTACCCGGGGTACTACCCGTACACCCCGCCGGTCCTCTTCCCCGGCGACGCCGGCAAGGCGACCTTCTCGGCCGAGGGCGGGAAGGACGGCCCGTTGTTCGGCACCACCGACGGGACGGCCGCCGGGACCACGACGTACAGCGCCGGGGGCTTCACCGGCCCGGTCCCGGTCGCCCGGCTCGGCGGCAAGCTCCTGTTGCACGCCGACGGGCCGGACGGCCGGCAGCTCCGCGTGACCGACGGGACGGCCGCCGGGACGAAGACCGTCGCCCGCATCAACCCGAACAACCTGGGCTCGAACCCGGGGTCGTTCGTCGCCCTGAACGACAAGACGGCCGTGTTCGTCGGGGCCACCGGCTCCGGCTTCGCCACCGCCCTGTACGCCACCGACGGGGTCGGCACCCCGAAGCCGCTCCAGACGTTCGACCGGCCGCTCCCGACGCTGCCGATCGGGCTCCCCGGGATGACCGAGGTGCCCACGCAGCTCACCCGGGCCGGCGGGAAGGTCTTCTTCCTGGCCTCGGCCGGGGCCTACGGCCGGGAGCTGTGGGTGACGGACGGGACGGCCGCCGGGACCAAGATGCTGAAGGAGGTCGCCCTCCCGGCCGCGGGGGCCGGGTTCTGGGGGACGTACCCGGCCGGGCTGGACAACCTGACCGCCGGGCCGAACGGGACGGCCTACTTCACCGCCGACGCCGCCGGGTCGGGCCAGCAGCTCTGGAAGACCGACGGGACGGCCGCCGGAACGGTGCTGGTCAAGCAGGTCAACCCGGCCTCGACCCGCGACCCGGTCGACCCCACCAACCCGATGCCGGTCGGCCCCGTCCGGCAGCTCACCCTGGTCGGGAACAAGCTGTACTTCGCGGCCGCGGACGGCACCGGCGGCGACGGACTGTGGACGAGCGACGGGACGGCCGCCGGGACGAAGCGGGTGGCCGGGCTGATGACGGGGCCGGGCGGGGCGGGCGGGTCGACCGCGGCCGACTTCGCGGCCGTCGGCGGCCGGCTCGTGTTCACCGCCCCCGACGGGCCCGGGCGGAAGC
>JAIEQO010000215.1 GCA_019747655.1 Gemmataceae bacterium
GCGGCCGGTGGGAGGCCCGATCTCGACAGCCCGGGCGGCGGCCGCCCGGACGGCTCCACTCCAGCCGCGATCCCAGCCGGTGCCGTCGGTCGTTGATCCGGAACCGGGCTCGGGTGACGAGCCGGCGCCGGCCGTGGGACCGCGGTCCCGGCAGCGGTCTCTGCTGCTGGCCGCGGCGATCATGGCCGCCGTACTGGTCTTCACCGCCGCCCTCGTCGGGGCGTTTTACCTCGGCAAGGAAAATCGCTCCGACCCGGCCGCCACCGGTCGGTCGGGTAGTTAGGCCACGTCGGCTCGGAAGTTGCACCCGGGAACGCCCGCACACACGCGCGGCCGTACCCCGGCCGGATCGGTGCCCGGACTTCGGCCGATGGCCGTCCGGGGGTTCGTCCGCCAGATGAGGACTCGATGCCCACTCCCGCCACCGTCCCCGAGTTCCTGGACTTGGTCCGGCGGAGCGGGCTGGCGGACGGCGACCGGCTGTCCGGGTACCTGGACCGGCTGGCGGCCGCCGGCGGGCTGCCGAGCCAGCCGGCCCGGGTCGCCGACCTGTTCGTCCGGGACGCCCTGCTCACCAAGTTCCAGGCCGAGCAGCTCCTCCAGGGGAAGTGGAAGCGGTTCACCCTCGGCAAGTACAAGGTGCTGGAGCGGCTGGGGTCGGGCGGGATGGGGCACGTGTTCCTGTGCGAGCACATCCTGATGCGCCGCCGGGTGGCGGTGAAAGTCCTGCCGATCGCGAAGGCGGCCGACCGGGCGAACCTGGAGCGGTTCTACCGGGAGGCCCGGGCGGTCGCCGCCGTCGACCACCCGAACATCGTCCGGGCGTTCGACATCGACCACGACGACCAGCTCCACTTCCTGGTCATGGAGTACGTCGACGGGACGAACCTCCAGGACCTGGTCAAGCGGTTCGGCCCGCTGGACGTGACCCGGGCCTGCCACTACGCCGCGGCCGCCGCCCTGGGCCTCCAGCACGCCCACGAGATCGGCCTGATCCACCGGGACGTGAAGCCCGGGAACGTCCTGGTCGACCGGTCCGGGGCGGTCAAGGTGCTCGACCTCGGGCTGGCCCGGTTCTTCCACGACCCGGACGACGCCCTCACCCGGCAGAACGACGACTCGATCCTGGGGACGGCCGACTACCTGTCCCCGGAGCAGGCCGAGGACAGCCACGCGGTCGACATCCGGACCGACATCTACTCCCTCGGGGCGACGCTGTACTACCTCCTGACCGGCGGCCCGCCGTACCCCGAGGGGACGGTCCCCCAGAAGCTGATCTGGCTGCGGACCCGGCACCCCCGGCCGGTCCGGGAGGTCCGGCCGGGGGTGCCGGACGAGCTGGCCGCGGTGGTGGCCAGGATGATGGCTAAGGACCCGGCCGGCCGCTACCAGACCCCGGCCGAGGTGGTGGCGGCCCTGACCCCGTGGACGGCGGCCCCGATCCTCCCGCCGCCGGACCACGAGATGCCCCGCCTGTCCCCGGCCGCAACCGGGAGCGGGTCGGGGCCGGCCGGCCGGACCGCGATCGCCCGGACCGGGTCCCACGCGGTCCCGCCGCGGCTGGCCGCCCCGGTGGCCGACGCAGAGGCGGCGGTCACGGCCGGTGGGACCGGGGTGTGGGACGCCCTCGACGACCCGGACGCCGCCACCGTCGTCGCCGGGCGGACCTCCCTCGCCGTGGGTGGGCCGCCCCCAACCCCTTCGGCCCGGCCAGAGCGGCGACCGCGTGTCGGATTGTGGGCGACTGCGACGGCCATCCTGGTCGTGGCTACGGTCGGCGGGTACTTCCTATTCGCCCCGGGCAAGAAGCCGAATGGCGACGCGGCCGTGCCGGCCACAACCGCCCGGCGGCTGGTCGTCTCCCGCGCGAACGCCGCCGGGGAGAATACCTTCGGGTCGCTCGACGCCGCCCTCCGGGCCGCCGCCCCGGGCGACACGGTGGTGCTGATGGACGACCGGCTGACCGACCCGGGCGGGTTCCGGCTCGACCGCCGGACGAAGAACCTGACGATCGAGTCCGGGCTCCCGAACGGCCGGCCGGCGGTGATCGAATACGCCGCGGCCGGTGTGCCGGGAACGGGTATCCTCCTGGACGTGACCAACGCCGACGGGTTGAAGGTTCGGAATATCGAGTTCGACGGCCGCGGGCTGGCCGATGTCGGGGTGCAACTGACCGGGGCAACCCCCGGGGTGACGTTCGAGGGGGTGACGGTCCGGGGGGTGAAAACCGCCGGGTTCCGGCTGGTCAGCGTGGCCGGCGACCCGTCCCGGCCGGTGGTACTCGACCGTGTCCGGGTGATCCTCAGCCCGGAGACCGCGGCCGGCGTCTGGGTCGAGTCGCGGGGACCGTTGGAAACCAAACGGGTGACCGTCCGGAACAGCCGGTTCGAGGGGCCGGGGAAGGCCGGGTTGCGGTTCGACGGGGCCGTCGGCGAGGCCGAAGTCACCCAGAACCGCTTCTACCTGTTGGACGCGGCCATCGTCCTCGGACGGCCGCCAGAGGGGAAGTCCGTCCGGGTTCAGGTGGCGGAGAACACGATCTACGGGGCGAAGGTCGGGGTGCTCGTGCCCCCCCCCCCGCCCGGGCCGGTCGGGACGTTCGCCGTCGCCATCACCCGGAACTATTTCGCCAAGGTGGGGGTCGTCGGGCAGGCCGAGGGCGGCCCGGCCCCGGGCGTCAACTCATCCGACAACGGGGCCGACCCAGAAGCGAAGCCCGGCACACTTCACATCGGCGGGAGCGCGCTCATCACCCCGGTGATCCCGCCGCCGAACCCGGCCGACGACCGGACCTTCCTCCGCTTCCCGCCCGACGCCAAAGTCACCGTCGGGGCGAGGTGAGCCGGCCCTACGGCTTCCACTGCCCGGCCACCGTGATCCCGAACCCGAGCGTCCCCTTTACACCCTCCGCCGCGATCGGCCGGCGGGCGTTCACCACCCAGACGCCGTCACCTTTACCGGCCACCGCCGGGCCGTCGTCCTTCCCGAAATACGGGAACAACAAGAGCACGGCCGGGTGTTTCCCCTCGTTTACGGCGCTGCTCCGGACTATTAGCTCGGCCTTAACAACCGGCTCCGGGCTGGCATCCTTTTCGGCCGGCGTGAGCAGGCAGAACTCGGGGTGCGGGGCGGTCCCGGTGTGGTCGCCGATGTCCGGCTGGACGGCGAACCTGAGGGTGTATGCCCCTGCCGGGAGCTTCTGCCGGCGGAAGTCGGTGAACGGCTCGGGGAACTCCAGCACGCCGACCAGCTCGCCTTCGGGGATTTCGCGGTACGTCAGGCCGTTCTTGACCTGGTCGTCGGTGGCCTTGACGGGGATCGACTGCCGGAACCACACCCGCATCACCACGTCGTCGCCGCGGCGGACGACTAGGGCGTCGGCCGCAAGCGTCTTCCGCACCGCCTCGGCGACCGCCGCCGGCGGGTCGGCCTTCTCGTAGGCCACGGCGAACGGGTCGGCGGCCGCCAGGAGTACTAGCGCGAGCATCCGGAGTCCTCAGCCGACAACTTGTTCGCCGAACCGCTCGACCAGCTCCTGCCACACTCGCCCCTTCGGCGAGTTCCCGTCCCGGAAGTCGAGCCGTTCGAGCCGGATCAGGTACGGCGACCGGGCCAGGGCCCGGACGGCGTCGTTCCCCAACTGGTTGTGGGTCATGGTCAGGGTGCGGATGCGGCGGGCGCCGCGGTGGGTGGCGAGTGCTTCGACCCCGCGAAGGGTGACGACCGGCCGCTCGATCAGGTCGATCAGCCCGAACGTCCCGGCGTCCTCGGTCGGCGGTCCGCCCAACACCTCCTCGACGTGGCCGCCCAAGTCCCACTCCGTCACCTGTTGGGTGAACGGCAGGTCGAACAGGGCGGCCACTTCATCCGAGCCGAGAGGCCGGCCGGGAACGACCTTGAGGCCGACGGCCCCGAACCATTCTGGGGTGTCGGCCACGACCCGGGCTCGGAGTGCCGCGGGGTCGGCAAGGTCGTCTGCCGAGAGTGCGAAGGGCTCCGGCGGGCGGTCGAACCCGCGGTGGTGACGCATTGACCCCGGCCCCGTGGCAACCCATTGCTGCGCGGCGACCAACCTCGGCCGCAGCGCAGGCAGCCGGTCCCGATCTGGATCGGCTGGATCGAGTGCGAGCAACCGCCGGTGTTCACACCCGAGCCGGATCAGTTCGGCCCGGTCGGGAAAGCCGTGCTCCTCCAGGAAGTCGGCGTAGACGAGCCGGGGCGTGTCGTCGTCCGGGGCGGCGAAGATCGCCCGCAGGAACGCCTCGTGTTGTTCCAAACGGTCGATCACACCCACCCCGCTGTCCGTCGGGAGGGCGAGGCTCCCGCCGAGCCGCGTTCTCAGCCCCGGCTCGGCGGGAGCCTCGCCCTCCCGAAAGTCGGCCTACAGCAACCCCGCCGCCTCAGGGAAGCAGAACATCAGGTTGAAGTTCTGGACGGCCACCCCGCTGGCCCCCTGAAAATCCTAGCAGTTTCGCCGTCCCGGCCGGTGAAGGGCACCGAATCGGGGCACTGAATTGTCGCATCGCCGGAGGCATCCGGCAATGGCCCGGCAGGTCGAAGGCCCGTGGTTCCGGTCGGCGAAGGATACTTGGTACGCCACCCTCGGCGGGAAAAAGGTCAACCTTCGGGTGCGGGGGGAGAACAACCGGGCCGCCGCCACGAAGGCGTGGCACCGCCTCATGGCGGATGGTCCGGCTGAACAAGAGCCGAAGCCGTCCGTCTCCCGGCTTCCTCCTGCTCCCGCACCCAAGCCGACCGTCACGACCGTCCGTCAACTGGCCGACACCTACTTGGCGGACGCCGCCGGGCGGATCGCCCCGCACTCCCTCCGGGGGTACAAACTGTACCTCCGGGTGCTGGTCGATGGTGTGGGGAGGTTGTCTGCGGTAGGCATCGACCCGGATGCCGTCGAAGCCCTGAGCCGGCGGCCGGATTGGTCGCCGACCTACCGGGCCAACTTCCTGGCTCACGTCGGGATGATGTACCGGTGGGGGGTCCGGCGGCGGATGATCCCGTCGAACCCGGTCGCCGGCCTGCGGAAGCCGCAACGCCAGAGCCGGGGTTCGTCGGCAGTGGTGTCGGAAGAAGAACACCGGGCGCTGATGCAGCACGCCAAGCCGGAGACGGGCGAGTTGTTGTCCGTTCTGTGGGCCACCGGCTGCCGGCCCGGGGAGGCGTTCGGGCTGACGGCCGAGATGGTCAACGCCAGCCGTGACGGGGTGATCCCGTTGAAGGATCACAAGACGGCGCACCAGGGTAAGGCCCGTTTCCTAATCCTGTCGGGTGCCGTATGGAAGGTGGTCAGACGCCGAGCGAAGGTCGTCGGCTCCGGGTTTCTGTGGAAGTCGGAGACGGGCGGGAAGTTGGCCACCCAGGCGTTCGGGCACCGATTGAAGAAGCTGTGCAAGCGGGCCGGGGTGCGGCACCTGATGCCCTACGGGTACAGGCACGGTTACGCCACGGAGGCGTTATCCCGGGGCGTCCCTGACGCCACCGTGGCCGCCCTACTCGGCCACGGCTCGACCGCCATGCTTCACAGGCACTACTCCCACCTGACCAGCCGGGCGGACGTTCTCCGGGAAGCGGCCCGCCGGGTGCGGGGGTAGAGGGTATGGATCAGGTTCGGACCCTTCGGGGAAGGGGTTGGAGGGCGACGCAAGCCGCCGTCTAAATTTCAGACGCCCCGTCCGGCCACTCGTCGGGGGTCGGCGGGGGCGGCGGCGGAACGTACCGTCCCGCCAACTTGAACACGGTCCCGATCTCGGCCAACTTCGGCACGACCTCGTCAACGTAAACGTCCCGCCCGTAGATCAGGATGGCCGTCCCGTGGGCCGGGTTGCTTGGCTCGTCACGGTTCGGGTGCAGGTACTTGACCCGGGCGGCGGGATAGCAGATCAAGAGCGGCGGGTAGTCGGCGACGTAAGCACTGGTCAAGCTGTTCGCACTGACCAAGAAGACCGCCACCCGGGCCTTGTGCCCCTTCCGCACGAACTCCTCCGTCATCGACCACGGCGGGTTACAGAATGCCCGCCGGTTGACCCACGGCCACGAAAGCGCCCCGCCCCACTTCGTCTTCGTCCAGTAAGTCGGTAGGAGAGCGTTACCCTCGTCCGCCGCCGCATCAATGTCGAATTGAAAGATCGAGTGCAGGGCGTGGAACAAGGCGGGCGGGGTCCGCCAGTCCTGAGACTCGGGGGCCGGGTTGTTTCCGAGCGGGTTCACTCCGCTTCTCCGGTTTAACCACCCAGCCGGGCCGAGCCCGTTCTGCCTGCTGGGCGTCTGCTGGTTGCGGTAGGCAGCTTTTCGGGCCGGACCACAGAGAGGTGTGGCCGTAGTTGCATGAATAGGGGGGCCGAGATGGAACCGACTTTTTCCGTTTCCCTTCCGGCATTGAGAGTTTCAATTTTTGCTGCACAGTTCGGGCAACGGGTTCTTTTCGGTGCCGTTCCCGTCACTGCCGGAGCCGGGCGAACCGCACGACGACCTTCCGTGTGCCTTCGGGGATCGGGGTGGTCGTGACCTCGGCCGCCTGCCCGGCCCGCACCACCCCGGGGCCGAGCAGGACGACATCGCTCAGCCGGGTCCCGTCCGCCGAGTAGCACTCCCCGCCGGCCCCCGAGTCCCGCAGGGAGAACGTCGGGGACAACCGGGCCATGTCCCCCTGGGGCTGGTAGCTGATCTTGCCCTTGATGCCCGTCACGTCCCACTCCCACCCCGAGAAACTGAGCCCGATGGACGTTGCCAACCCCTGCTCCAACTCGCCGAGTTGGACCTGCGGGACGGGCCGTCCGACGTGCATCACCTGCCCGAGTTTCCCTTGCCCGAAGAAGTAGTAGGCCCCGCCGGCGAGGAGGGCCAACCCGAGTAGGCCCTGGACCACGCCTGCCAGGCCGGCGCTCGCCTTATCGGCCCGCCCCGTATCACCTGCCGGCTTCTTGTCGGCGGCTGCGGCCGGCCGAGCAGGGGCGGCGACTTCCCGCTGGCAGAACCGGTAGACCAGGGCCTCGGTGCGGATCGACTCCGCACAGAACGGGCACTTCCGGAACTCGGTGGCCGGAGAAGCCGCAGGAGCAGGCGGGGGTTGTGACCCGTCAGCCGATCCCACGCCCGGGGCGTGCGCCTGCTCCTTTGCTACCGGCTTCCCGTCACCGGTGGCTTGGTAAGCCTGCTCACCGTCGGCCATGTCGGACCTCGTCTCGCCCGCTTGAGGTACGCCTACCGCAGGCGGGCGGCTGCGGGGCGAGGTGGGGAGGATGGGCTACCGAGAGCCGCCTGGGAGTAGCCCCAGGCGGTGTGCCGCCGTTGGGGAGGCTAGTTGACGACTAGGCCGGCATTGGCAGCGATGTGGACCACGTCGAGCGTGAAATCGCCAAGCCGGCTGCCGATCAGTCCTCCGAACCCCCTGCCCGCCCGCTCGAATGTTTGAGTCGCCCGCAGAATCTGTTCAGCCTCGTCCCTGGTGGTCGCTCCCTGGAACGGGATGAACCGCCACTCCTTCATTAAGCGGGTCGTGTCGGCATCGAGTTGGTCGATCTCCTCGACCCGCTTGAAGCCGGCCGCCGGGATGGCGGCGAACCGGTCCAGGAAGGTCTGCCCGGCTTTGACTTTCTTCGGGGCGAGTTCCTTGAGGTAAGCGGTGGCGACCGGCCCGACGGCCTTATCGTCGCACCACTTGCCCGGGCCGCCGAGGAGTAGCCGCAGCTTGACGGCACCCTCGATGCCGGCCTTAGGTTCTGTCTGCTGAATCGGCGGGGGGCGGCCGTGCCTCTGATCTTGCATGCACCGCCGCGACCTCTCC
>JAIEQO010000962.1 GCA_019747655.1 Gemmataceae bacterium
CCGTCCCCACCCCCTTTACTTCCCCCTCCCCCGCAGGGAGAGGGGGAGAAAGGCAAGACGGGCTCGTTCTGTCTTCCTCTCCCCTCCCTTCTTCGGGGAGGGGGTTACAGGTTCCGGCCGGCCAGCCAGCCGGTGCTCCAGGCCGACTGGAAGTTGTAACCCCCGATCCACCCGTCCAGGTCGAGCACCTCGCCGGCGAAGTAGAGCCCCGGCTGCCGCTTGCTCTGCATGGTCCGGGAGTCCACCTCGTCCAGGCCGACCCCGCCGGCCGTCACCTCCGCCTTCTCGAAGCCCAGCGTACCCGCCAGCGGCAGCCGCAGCCGCTTCACCCCGGCCACGAGCTTCTGGCGGTCGGGGCGGCTCAGCCCGGCGGCCCGGCGGTCCGGGGCGTGGCCGTGCAGGGTCAGGAGCTGGTCGCACACCCGCCGCGGCAGCCTGTCGGCGAGTACCACCGCCAACTGCTTCTTCCCGGACGCCAGCGACTCGCGTTGCAAGAACTCGTCGAATCGTTGCTCGGGCTCGTCAGGTAGCAGGTCGGTTTCGAGCGAAAGCGTCGTGGGGGTGGGGTGGCCGCTGACGGCCCGGCTGACGTCGAGCGGGGCCGGCCCGGTCAGCCCGAAGTGGGCGAACAGCATCGCCCCCCGCCGGGCCGACAGGGCCTTGCCGTTCTCCGCCACCTTCAGGGTTACGTCGGGCAGGGTGATGCCCCGCAGGTCGGCGACCCACGGCACGCCGACCCGCAGGGGGACCAGGGCCGGCCGGGTGGGGACGAGGGTGTGGCCGAACTGGGCGGCGAATTGGTAGCCGTCGCCGGTGGTGCCGCAGCCGGGGTAGGACTTCCCGCCGGTGGTGACGAGGACCTTTTCGGCGGTCACGGCCCGGGCCGGGGTGGTGACGCGGAAGCCGCCGTCGGGCAGGGGGGTGAGGCCGGTGGCCGGTTCGGACGTGGCGAGGGTGGCCCCGCTGCGGTGCAGCCGCCGCAGGAGGGCGTCGAGCACGTCGACGGCCCGGTCGCTGACCGGGAAGACCTTGCCGGTCTCCTCGACCTTGGTGGCGACGCCCTCGGCCTCGAAGAACGCGACCGTTTCCCGCGGCCCCAACGCCGCCAGGGCGGAATGAAGGAACTTCCCGTTCGGCCCGAACGCCGCGATGATGCCGCGGGCGTCGCAGTCGTGGGTGATGTTACAACGGGTCCCACCCGACATCAGAATCTTGACGCCCGGCTTGCGACCTTTCTCTAACAGCAGCACCCGGCGGCCCCGCCCGGCGGCGTGGATGGCCGCCATCAGCCCGGCGGCCCCGGCCCCGAGGATCACCGCGTCCCAGTCCCACCCGGCCATGCATCGCTCCCCCTCGGGGTAGTTTATCCGTCGGCCCCGGCGGTTGCGTCCGGCCCACCGGCCGGTAAGATCGTGCCTGACTCACCACCTCGGAGACCGACCCGTGTTCAGGAAGCTCCTCCCCATCGCCGCCGCGTTGCTCGCCGCCGGCCCGGCCGCCGCTGACCCGCCGAAGGTGATCGTCTCCGGTCTGAAGAACCCGGAGTCCGTCGCCGTCGGCCCGGACGGGAAGGTGTACGTCAGCGTGATCGGCGAGTTCGACAAGGACGGCGACGGGTCGGTCGTCCTGATCGAGGACGGGAAGGTCACCCCAGTCGCCACCGGGCTGGACGACCCGAAGGGGCTGGCGTTCGCCGGGCCGTTCCTGTTCGTGGCCGACAAGACGAAGGTGCTGCGGGTCGACCTGCGGCAGAAGCGGGCCGACCTGTTCGCCCCGGCCAACGCCTTCCCCTCGCCGCCGGTGTTCCTCAACGACCTCGCCGCCGACCCCGAGAGCGGGATGCTCTACGTCAGCGACTGCGGCGACTTCCAGGGCAAGGGGGCGGCCGTCTACCGGATCACCCCGCAGGGGCTGGTCAGCCTGGTGGCCGACGGGAAGACCATCCCCGGGCTGAAGGCCCCGAACGGGCTGGCCCTGGACGGGGCGTCGCACCTGCTGGTGGCCGACTTCGGGACCGGCGACCTGCACCGGGTCAAGCTCGCCACCGGGGCGAGCGAGAAGGTGGCCGGCGGGTTCGGTGGGGCCGACGGGCTGGCCTGGGACATGTACGGCCGGCTGTACGTGACCGACTGGAAGGGCGGCGGGGTGTTCGGCATCGCCCGGCCGGGGGAGAAGCCGGTGGCCATCCCGGGCCTCGGGCTGAAGTCGGCTGCCGACCTGTGCCTGGCCCCGGACAAGAAGTCGCTGCTGATCCCGGACATGACGGCCGGCACGGTGGTGAGCATCCCGGCGGCGGTCCCGGGGTTCGAGGTGGACGAGTCGCCCTTGCCGCTGAAGATGCAGATCGCCTTCGGGAACGTGACCTGGGCCGGGTGGGAGCCGGAGACCGCCGAGGGGAAGACGAACCCGTTCCGGCCGATCCTGCTGACCCACGCCGGGGACGGCAGCGACCGCGTCTTCGTGCCGACCCAGCAGGGCGTCATCCACTCCTTCAAGAACACCGACGAGCCGCAGACCTCGAAGGTGTTCCTCGACATCCGCGACCGGGTGAAGTACAGCGACAACACCAACGAGGAGGGCTTCCTCGGGCTGGCCTTCCACCCGAAGTACAAGGAGAACGGCGAGTTCTTCGTCTTCTACACCCCGAAGTCCGGCAAGAGCCTGGTCAACGTCGTCTCCCGGTTCCGGGTGAAGAAGGACGACCCGGACGCGGCCGACCCGGCGTCCGAAGAGGAGATCATCCGGTTCGAGAAGCCGTTCTGGAACCACGACGGCGGGACCGTCCTGTTCGGCCCGGACGGCTACCTGTACCTGACCCACGGGGACGGCGGGGCCGGGGGCGACCTGTACGACAACGGCCAGAAGCTCTCTAGCCCGCTCGGCAAGATTCTCCGGATCGACGTGAACGCGAAGGCCGACGGCAAGAACTACGCGATCCCGAAGGACAACCCGTTCGTCGGGGTGAAGGACGCCCGGCCGGAGGTGTACGCCCTCGGGCTGCGGAACGTCTGGCGGATGGCGTTCGACCGGCAGACGGGCGAGCTGTGGGCGGCGGACGTCGGCCAGAACCTGTACGAGGAGGTCAACCTGATCACGAAGGGCGGGAACTACGGGTGGAACCGGCGGGAGGCGTTCCACCCGTTCGGGGCCCGCGGCGTCGGCGTCAACAAGGAGATGATCGACCCGATCTGGGAGTACCACCACGACATCGGCAAGTCCGTCACCGGCGGGACGGTCTACCGCGGGAAGAAGGTGCCGGAGCTGGTCGGGTACTACCTGTACGGCGACTACGTCACCAACCGGCTGTGGGCCTTGAAGTACGACCCGAAGCAGGGGCGGGTGGTGGAGAACCGGCCGATCCCGGACCCGGCCAAGCCGGTGTTCACCTACGGCGAGGCCGAGGACGGGGAGGTGTACATGCTCACCTCGTCGACCAACGGGAAGGGCATCTACCGGTTCGGGAAGTGATGCCCGGCGAGCGGGTCCGGGGCGGTGTTACGGCCGCCCCAAACCCCGGCCGATCACGAGCAGGAACGTCACGCAACCGACCAAAAGCAGGGTGTTGTAGATCAAGTACCGGCCCGGACCGGCCGGAGTTCTGGCGAACGGCAACTCGCGGACGGCGATGTACTCCTTCAACGCAAGTCGATAGTACATGTCAGACGATGGGTACAGCCGGTCGATCTGTTCAGGCACCGGGGGGGCGGTCGGGCTGTGGCCGCTCCCGTTCTCGGGTGTTGCCTTGCTCCGTGGCTTTCGCCGCTTGAGCAGTTCGCGGCCTTGGAGGGAGTCGGACAGGCTCTCGAACATCGCCCGGGCGGGTTTGTTCGTGGCGTCGAACCGGATGATGTAGTGGAACGCGGTCAGGGCGACAGCGGCCGCCAGGAGGACGTACGGGGCTTCGAGGTACAGTGCCGGGACTTTGTCCGCCCAGATAAGCAGGGCCGCGACCGGGGACAACAAGGCGAGCAGAGTCAGGGCGATCGAGGCGACTGCCACCGCCGACCCGTACCGGAGGAGCTGCTTGTTGTGGGCCCGGAGTTCGGCGACGAGGAGGGACCGGGCCCCGGCCGGGCGGGGGTCGGTGGCGGACTTGGGGAGCACCGGCTCGGTCGTGCGTGGCGGGTCGTTCGTCATGGCGATCAGTCCCGGGCGGCGACGGTCAAGAACTCCCGGATCAACTCGTACCGGACCCGGGCCCGGTCCATGTCGTCGAACAATCCGGAGTGCGGGCAATCGTCGTAAAACTTTTTGATGATCGAGCAGTACGGGACGACGGTGTGCGGGAGGGTGCGTGCCGCCCCCAGTTCTTTATGATACTCGCCCGCTGAGCCCCGGTAGTAGTCGAGGACCTCGTCCTGGTCCGCCCGCCACAGATCGGCCTTGGTGACGACCGTGATCAGGCCCTTGGCCGACCGCAGGTGGGCGAACTCCCGGACCCACTCGCGGGTCGCGTTCAACTCCTCCCGCTGGTGGTCCTTGAGCCACTGGAACTTGGCGGTGTTCTTCAGGGTGACGGCGTCCCGCCGCGTTCCGCCTGCGTGCTCGTGGTACCCGTAGGCGGCGACGTTTACGACGGCGGTGACGGCCCCGGAGTACTTACGCCGGATCACGTCGAGCCGGATGTCGGCCTTGCCGATATCCCCGGGCACGTCGACGAGGTTGAATACCGTGTCGTCGACCTTGAGGGTTTTGGTGGTCGAGTCGAGGGTTCGGATCGCCCGGTCGATATCGACCGGGACGTTACTCCGGAGGGACTCGATCAGGTTGGACTTGCCCACCCCGGTCGGGCCGAGGAACAGGAAGTTGTGCTTCGCGCGGAGAATGTCGCGGAGGCGGCCATACCACTTCTGTTTCTGGACCCACTCGGCCAGCCGGGCGGCCTCGTCGAAGTGCTCGGAAACGGCCTTCACGGTTGCAAGGGTGGTGACGACATCAGCCATCGGGTTCACCGGGTCGAAGGGCGCTGACCCCGGGTGTACCGTAGCGGCAGCCGAGTGTAATTTCAATCGTCAGATCGCCTCCGGCCCCCGCTCGCCGGTCCGGATGCGGACGCAGTCTTCGAGCGGCAGGATGAAGATTTTCCCGTCCCCGATCCGGCCCTCCGGGCCGGTCCGGGCGGCGGCCATGATGGCGTTCACCGTCGGCTCGACGAAGTCCTCGTTCACCGCGATCTGGAGCTGCACCTTGCGGAGCATGTTGACGGTCAGTTCGTGCCCGCGGTAGACCTCGGTGTGCCCCTTCTGCCGGCCGAACCCGAGCACGTCCACGATGGTCAGCCGGAACACCTCGACGGTGTTCAGGGCCTCCTTCACCGCGTCCAGCTTCTCCGGCTTGATGATGGCGAGGATCAGCTTCATGAGAGGGGGTCAGCAGCGGAACGGGGTCAGGACCGCGGTGTCGGTATCGTAGACGCCGAAGTGGCCGGACACCAGCGGGCCGACGACGACCAGGAACCGCCGGGCCGGGTCGAGAGTCAGCGGCCCGGCCGCGTCCCACAGTACCGGCCCGGCCTCGTCGGACACCCGCCAGCGGTGGTAGTGGCCGATAAACGACACCCGGTGCGGCACGGCGGCGAGGGCGGTGGCTGCGTCCGGCTGGCCGCGGGCCGACCAGAGTTGCAGGGCGTCGGTGGGGTCGAGGTGCGGGTCGACGTGGGACAGGTGGCAGCCGCCGAGTTCGAGCCGGCCCCGCATACTGCCCATGTAGGCCAGGACGTGCGGCTCGGCCTCCTGCCGGACCGCTTCCGCGACCTCGTGGCAGAGCCCGATGTCGTGGTTGCCCCAGACGCCGACCGCCCCGGCCGCGGCCAACAGACGGACGACCTCGGCGGTCCCACGGTCCGGCCCGTACAGGTCGCAGACATCGCCGAGCTGGGCGATCACGTCCACCCGCTCGGCGGCCAGGACGGCGAGCGCGGTGCGGAGGTGATCCACCGCTTCGTGGATGTCGGTCAGGAGGCCGATCCGCATGGGACCACCGTTTCCCCCTGGGGGAGGTACTCGTCGCCGACGGCGTAGTTCTCGAACGACAGGGAGTACGCCCCCTCGAACCACTGGCGGACGTGTGGGACCACGCCGGTATCGTAGTCGGGCCGGGCGGCCAGCGTCGGGCCGAACGGGGCCGACCGAATCTCGCCCTGCTCGGCCACCAGCTCCCCAGCCTTGAAGACGTACCGCGGCAGCTCGAACATGGCTCGCAAGTCGGCCCCGGGGGTGTAGACGGTCACGTCGGCGTCGGCCCCGACCCCGAGGTGCCCCTTGTGCGGCAGCCCGAGGATGCGGGCCGGTCCCGCTCGTGTGATGACCGCGATCTCGGACAGGGTGTACTCGCGGTCGAGGTCGGGCAGGACGCAGCGGTCGCGGAGCCTCTCCGGCAGCCGCTTCAGCACCTCCCGGCGGTAGTCCCGGCTCATCAGGAGGGCACAGATTTCGGGGTAGGCCAGGAACGACCCGCCGTTCGGGTGGTCGGTGCTCATGGCCACCCGCCACGGGTCGTCCACCAGCAAGTACCATTCGAGCCCGATGGCCCACTGGAGGGCGTGGACGAGGCTCTTCTCCTTGTATTCGATCGGGACCACTCCGCACCCGGCCTCGCACTCCAGGTCGGCGTTGAGCCACTTCCGGCCGAGGACCTTGTGCAGGTAGTGGCCGACCGGCCCGTCCCCGGTCATCGAGGTGGTGTCGCCGAACAGCACCTGGCCGACATCGACCGTCAGGTTCGGGTGGGCGTTGACGTGTTCGGCGAGGTCGGACACCCGCGACCGGAACGTGTCCTGGTCGTCCGGGCCGCCGCCGTAGCTGTGGAACTGGATGTGGGTGAAGTGCCCGCGGCGGCCGTCCACCGCCCGCATGGTGTCGAGCGTAGTCGTCCAGTTGCCGGGCAGTCCGAGCCGGTTGCAGTGGACGTGGACCGGGTGCGGCAGGCCGAGGTCGTCGGCGGCCGCGGCCAACTCCCGGACGACCGCCCGGGGCGTCACCCCGAACCCCGGCACCTCGTCGTCCAGCCCGACGAGGCCGCCCTTGCCCTGCTTCCAGGTTTCGACGCCGCCGGGGTTGACGATCTTGAGGCCGTACCCGCGGGTGGCGTGGAGGAGCCAGCCGAGGAAGCCGCGGAGGCGGTCCCGCTCGCCGCGGCCGATCTGGTCCAGGGCGTAGTGGTTGTTCCCGGCGAGGACGAGGAATCCCTTGTCTACCACCGGGGTGTCGTGGAACTCCTCGTGGGCGTGCCGGGCCCCGAGCGGCGGGATCGCGGCGTCGAAGACCGTCGTATAGCCGAGCCCGGCGTACAGGTAGCCGGTGGCGAAGGTGGTCGGCGTGCTGCCGACGGTACCGGAGCGGAGCCGGTCGGTGCGGGGGAACGGGTGGGCCCGGCGGTCCTCGGGCCGGAGCCGGCGGGCGTGGTTGACCTTTGGCCCGGCGACGTGGGCGTGGATGTCCACCCCGCCGGGCATGACCACGAGGCCGGCGAGGTCGTACACCCGAGCCGGGGCGTCCGGGTCGGCCGGCGGGGCGACGACCTTGCCGCCGTCGAGCCACAGGTCGCGGGGTTCGCCGTGGACGTGGTTGGCCGGGTCGTAGACGGTGCCGCCGGCCAGCTTGACGAGGCCCATGCCCCGCAGTGTATGGACCCGGGCGGCCGCTACTTCCCCCCGGCCGGGGTCCACTTCTCGGTCGGCGGTGGGGCCGGTGGCTTGCCCGCCCCGGGCTGCCAGCGGACATCATCGGCCGGCGGGGCGGGCGGCAGCGGGGCCGGGGCCGACACCGGCACCGTCGCCACCGGCAGCGGGGCCGGGCTCGGTGCGGC
>JAIEQO010000634.1 GCA_019747655.1 Gemmataceae bacterium
CGACCGCGTCCAACAGCCGCCGGTGCCGGTCGGCCAGGGCGGCCCGGAACCGATCCAGCCCGGTCGCCGGGGCCGGCAGCTTCCCGCCGACCCGGGCGAGGTCGTCCAACGCCGGCAGGAAGTCGCCCCGGTCGGCCCGGGCGGCGGCCCCCAGCCAGTCCCGGGCCGCGTCCTCGACGGCCGGCAGGTCCGGGTGCTGGACGCCCCGCTCCCGCAGCCCGGAGGCGACGGCCGCGGCCGCCCCCGGGTCACCGGCCTCCAGGGCCGCCCGGGCCTGGGCCAGCCCGAGCCGGGTCAGCGTCCCCCGTAGGTCGGCCACGCACCGCTCGCCGGTGTTCAGCGTCTCGGCCGCGATCAGGTCCCGCCAGGCGGCGTCGGGCAGGTCCCGGTCGAGGGCCTTGCCCGCCCGCCCGCAGTACCCCCGGACCACCTCCCGGGCCAGCTTGACGGCCTTGCGGTAGCCCTGCCCCAAGAGCGGGGCCAGGAGCCGGTGGGCGTCGTCCGGGCGGCCGCCGGCGGCCGCCTCGGCCGCCTGCCGGAACGTCACCCAGGGGGACAGGTTCATGGCCGGGCGGGGTGCGGGAGGGGGCGAGATGAGGTCAGTGTACCGGGTCCCACCGTCCGGGCGAACCCCGAGCGCGAGCGAGGGGGTGTGGCCCACCCTCTCGCCCACGCTCGGGGTTCGCCGGGAAACGAAAAACCCCGGCCGATCCGACCGGGGTTCCGTGCGTCATTCCGCACTCCGCACGTCCGCGGTTACTCCTTGTTCGAGCCGGCGGCCTTCACCTTCCCGTCGGCCAGAATCTCCTCGACCGTCTCGGCGACCACCGGGACCCCGGCCGGGGTCTGCCCGTCCTGGAGCATGGTCAGCGTCCGCCGCTGGATGTCGAACTTCTTGGACAGCTCGGCGATGCCGGCCTTGATCTGGGCCGCCCGGGTGTCGTCGGTCTGGACCTTGCTCTCCATCTGCTGGAGCTTCACGTCCTGGTACTCGACCTCCAGCTTGTCGATGGCGAACTCCAGGTCGGCCTTCAGCCGGCCCATCGCCAGCCGCTGCTGCTCGAGCTTGTCGATGATCCGCTGCTGGCCGTCGATCTTGCCGGCTACCATGGTCAGCTCCTTGGCCAGGTTCTTCTCCGTCAGGACCATGTCCTTGAGCTTCTGCTTGGCGGTGTCCAGCGAGTACCGGCTGGTCTCGAACACCACGGCCACCTGCTGCTCGCCGGCCTTGGCCTTGTCCTCGGCCGCCTTGGCCTCCGTGGCCAGGGTGTCCTTCCGGGTGGCGGCCGCCTTCCGGTTGGCCTCCAGCGTCTTCTGCCGGGCGGTCAGGTCGGCCTGGTCGGACTGCAGCCGGGCCAGCTGCTTGACCAGCTTCAGCCCGTCGTCGTCCAGGAGCTTGACCTCGCCCCGCAGCCGGGCGATCTCCTGGTCCGGGGCGATCTGGTCCTCGGCCGCCTCCCGGATCGACTTGATCTCGTTGCGGACGTAGGACGCCATCCGGGTGCCTTTGAAGGCGGCGACCGCCAGGCCCCCGACCACCGCCACCAGGATCATCTTCTTGAACATGCCACCTCTCCGTTGCTCGGCGGGTGCGGTTCGGTCGGCGGCCGTCTCCGCGGCGGCCCCAGTTGCCGACACATGAAGAGCATTCGCCGGCCACCGGGCGGGATTTGGGGATTTTTTCGCCCGGACGCGACGGCCGCCGGGGCGACCCCCTCCCCCCCCTCTGTTTTCGCACCACGCCGCCCACCGGAGCAAACCGCAACCCGGCAACACGTTCCGCCGGAATGGGGGGCCCGTTGGTCACGCCGATGCCGCCACACTCGGCCTCGGAAATCACCCCAACCGGCTTCTCGGTCTGGCTTTCCGCCCGATACCGACCGATCCCGGATGCCGCCACGGTGACCACCCCCGACCGCCACGGCCCGGGATCAACCCGGCCGATATAGTGGACCTATGTATTCTATTCTCTTCGGTAACGAGGTGCAAGGCTGAGGAGATGTTTTCTGACGGAGGGCGGCGATGCCCCGGGCGGTGGTCATCGGCGGCGGGATCGGCGGACTGACGGCGGCCATCGCCCTCCGACAAGCCGGGTGGGACGTTTCGGTCTGCGAGCGGGCCCCGGAACTCCGCGAGGTCGGGGCCGGGCTCACCCTCTGGACCAACGCCGTCAAGGTGCTGCGGCGGTTCGGGGTCGGACCGGCGGTGGAAGCCGTGTCCCACCCGATCACCCGGAGCGAGGTCCGCTCGTGGCGGGGCCGGGTCATCAACGCGATCGACTTCGGCCGGCTGAACGACCGGCTCGGGGCGCCGACGATCGGCATCCACCGGGCCGACCTGCAAGCCACCTTGGCCGACGCCCTCGGCCGGGATCGGCTCCGGCTCGGGGCGGAGTTCGTCGGGTACGAGCAGGACGCGGCCGGGGTGACGACCCGGTTCGCCGACGGCCGGACCGAGCGGGGCGACGTGCTGATCGGGGCCGACGGCCTGAAGTCGGCGGTGCGGCGGCAGCTGCTCGGCGACGAGCCGTTGCGGTACGCCGGGTACACGGCCTGGCGGGGCGTCGGGGTGATCGACCGGCCGGAGGTCCCGCTGGGCGTCACCCTGTTGGCGATGGGCCGGGGGTCGCAGGTCGGCACGCTGCCGATCGGCAAAGGCCGGACGTACTGGTTCGCCACGGCCAACGTCCCGGCCGGCGGGGACGGCCCGGGCGACCACAAGGCGGACCTGTTGCGGCGGTTCGGCGACTGGTGGCCGGTGGTCCCGGCGGTGATCGCGGCGACGCCGCCCGAGGCCATCATCCGCAACGACATCCTCGACCGCCCGCCGGTGCGGCGGTGGACCGACGGGCGGGTGGCGCTTTTGGGCGACGCGGCCCACCCGACGACCCCGAACATGGGCCAGGGGGCGTGCCAGGCGGTCGAGAGCGCGGCGGTGCTGGCCCGGCACCTGGCCGGCGCGGCCGACCTCCCGGCGGCGCTGGCGGCCTACGCCGAGAGCCGGTTCGCCCGGACGGCGATGATTACCAACCGGTCGTGGACCTACGGGAAGGTGTTCGTCCTGGAGTCGGGGTGGGCGTGCTGGCTGCGGGACCGGCTGTCCGGGCTACTCGGCGGGCTGGCCGTGCGGGACACCGAGAAGCTGATCGGGGCGGAGGTGTGAGACCGAGCCCGGCTGGTGTGTCACCCTCCCCGGTGGGTTGCGGCGAGGCGACTGCCCGTCGTCGGGCGCCCGGGCCACCGGTCCCCCGGCCCGGCCAGCCGGCCCCGGCCGGTGCGCCCCGTCGGACGGCCCCGGGCTATGATGCCAGAGCCTTCGGCCCTCGACGCACGGTCCGGGGGGCCTGAAAGCCCGACACACCGTAGCCCAGGCCGACAGGCCCGGGTGGGGAAGCATCCCATGATCCTCCCCGGCCGCTACCGGCACTTCAAGGGCGGGCTGTACGAGGTCGTCGGCGTGGCCCGCCACAGCGAGACCGACGAGCAACTCGTCGTCTACCGGCCCCTCTCCGGCGACGGCGGGCTGTGGGTCCGGCCGGCGGCCATGTTCGCCGAGACCGTGACGCACGGGGGCCGCGAGGTGCCGCGGTTCGCCCCGGTCGAGGCGGACGCCCCATGACCGACGAGCCCCGCCCGCTGGTCGGCGACGGGCCGGCCCTGGCCGGCGTCCGCCGGGCCGTCGCCCGGGTCGCCCCGACCGGCGCGACGGTCCTGATCCTGGGCGAGACCGGCACGGGGAAGGAGCTGATCGCCCGGGCCGTCCACGCCGGCAGCCCGCGGCGGGCGAAGCCGTTCGTGCCGGTGAGCTGCGCGGCCCTGGCCCCGGGGCTGGTGACGAGCGAGCTGTTCGGGCACGAGGCCGGGGCGTTCACCGGGGCCGTCGGCGGGCGACCCAGATGGCTTCGGCCGGGGTGCCGATCAACTCGTGAATAGGGAGAGTCCCGGCTTGGGAAGCGTCCAGGCCGGCGTAGGATCAGTTCTGTTCGTCCACCTCTTCTCCCCCGTCTGCGTCCGCACCTTGATGCAGGAGGCCAGTATGTGGAAGGAATGGTTCGAACAGTGCCCCCCCGTCAGAATGACGACGGGGTCCGCACCGCGCTCCACTGTGAGCGGCTGGAGGACCGCTGCAACCCGGCCGGAGAACTCTTCGTCACCACCGACCGCGACGTGGTCAACGCGGCCGACACCGTCAACTCGCTCCGCGAGGCGGTGAACTGGGCGAACGCCAACCCCCCGCCGGCCGGTGGTAAGCACCTCATCGAGTTCTCGATCGCTGTCAAGGGGAAGCCGGTCACCCTCCAGGGCGGGCTCAACTACGGCCGGATCGCGCTCAGGAACGACATTTACATCAAGGGCGGCGGGGCGGCCGACTACATCATCCAACGCGACCCCCAGTCCGCCCAGGAGTACGGGTTGTTCAGCGTCTCGCGGGACAAGTCGGTCACGATCGAAGGCCTCACCCTGCGGAACGGGAAGGCCCCGAGCAGCGAGGGCGGCGGGGCCATCGTGTCGCTCGGTACCCTCGGCGTGATCAACTGCGTGGTGCGGGACAACGTGGCGGTGTACGGTAAGTACGGCACGAGTTCCGGCGGGGCGATCTACGGCCTCGACGGCTCGGTCAGCATCACGGGGAGTACGTTGACCAAGAACGGGGCGAGTTACGGCGGGGCGATCAGGGTCGCCGACACCCCGCTCACCGTCACCGACTCGACGATTAGCGAGAACACGGGGGGGTATGCCGGCGGTGGGGTGTACGCGAGCGGCTCGAAGGCGACCTTCGACAACGTGCTGGCGTCGAAGAACAGCGCCGTCGACAACGGAGCCGGAATCCGAACCTCCAACACGGACCTGACGCTCAAGGGCGGCAGCAAATTGTCCGACAACCAGACCGCGGGCAAGGGGGGCGGGGTGTACGTCGGGGGCGGGTCGATCACCTACGACGGGGTCACGATCGGGGACAACCTCGCGTCCGTGGGCGACGGGGTGTTCCTGGCCGGGGCCCAGAAGTTCGTGATCGGGGGCGTGACCTGGGTCAACGACAAGGAATCCTCTTGACCCGGACCCATCCCGGGTCGGCCCCGCCGGGGCCGACCCGGCTCACCCCCACCGGGGTTCCGCACATGCCGCGTCCCACCCCCGCCGTGTGGCTCGCCCTTTGCGCGGCCGCCCTGCTCGCCGGTGCCGCCCCGGTGCCGGTCGCCCCGCCGCCCCGCGAAGCCCCCGACCCGCTCGCCGCCGGGCGGGCGTTCGCCGCGGCCGGGAAGGTCGACCGGTTCGTCGCCACCACCGCGGGCTGGAAGCTACTGGCCGACGACCCCCGGCTGTGGCGGCCGGTGTTCGATCTCGCCGGGCGGCTCGTCGACAAGTCCGCGGGGCCCGACCCCTGGCTGCCGCGGGACCGGGTGACCGCCTTCGCCGCCGCGGCGGACCGCCGGGAGTTGCCGGAGGACACGATCGCCGTCCGGTCCGACCACCCGCACCGCCAACGGGAACGGGACGTGTTCGGCCGGCAACAGCCGTCCTCGCCGGAGTGGGTGATCGCACCGGCGCTCTCCTCACCGTTGTCGATGCGCCGGACCGCGGCCGTGGCGCGGGGGCCGGTCCGAGTCCCCTTCGCGTTCCTCGACTCGATCGTCCTCACCAACGGGGACATCACCGTCGGGCCGGGCGCGACCGCGGGGGTGATAGTAGTCGCGGACGGGGACATCGAGGTCGGCGACGGGTTGGAGGATTCGCTCGTCATCGCCCGGGGTGATGTCCGGGTCAAGAAGGGTGTGGTCCGGTCAACGGTGGTGGCGGGCGGCCGGGTGGCCGTCGGGAACGCGGGCGACACCCTCCCCGTCCCGTTCAAACCCGTCATCGTGGGGAACGAGCCGAACCCGTTCGGGTTCGTGTCGTGGTTCGAGTTGTCCCAGGTCGGGGTGGCGGGGGAGGCGGCCGACGGCGGGGTGGCGGTCACCCGGGTCGTCGCCGGCAGGCCGTTCGCCGCCGCCGGGGTCCGCAAGGGCGACCTCGTGGTCAAGGTGCGCGAGCACCCGGTCGGCACCCCGGAGGAGTTCCGCCGCCGGGTCCGGGACGCCCACGCCCTGACGGCCGAGGCCGTCGTCCACCTCCGCCGGGACGGCCAACCATTTACCGTCCGGGTGCCCCTGCCGCACTGACCGGCCCGAACGCCCCCCGCGGTCCGGACCGGGGCGCGAGCCGGCGATCGCCGGTAATCCGGTTGACAACCCCGAACGAGATTGCATAGTACAGATGTGCAGTATGGCCGGCGGTTCACGCCGGCCCGACCGATCGGACGGGGAGCGACCGTGACCGGATACGGCAACGGTCGAGCCGCTCCGGAACCCGAGGATGGGTCTAGGGTTGGGCGGAAAAATCGGGCCGACCGTGACCGGGTGATCGATCACTGCGAGCTGATCGATCGACCCCAACTCCCATCACAACAACCGCTTCCGACGCGACAGCCGGACCGGTGAAAAACAGAGGGGGGGGGTCCCACCCCGGCCGGCTACCGCTTGTACTTCTTGGTGCTCCGCTGCTCGTGCTTCTTCTTCTTCCGCCGCCGCTTGGCGGCCGTCCGCAGTTCCTTCCGCTTGAACTGGATGCCCATCGCCGGCCCCTCCCCGCATGGTCCCGAAAAACCCAAGACCGGCATTGTACGACCCGGCCGCCGACGGCCAACCCGCCGGCCGCGTAACGGCGGACACTTTGGCCGGTTGTGTTGCCCGCCGGCCGGGCGGATAATGGTCGGTGTTCGCCCCTCCCGCGGAGGACGACCCGATGCCGCTCTCGTACCGGGGATTGCCGCTGGCCGCCGGCCTCCTCGCATTCACCTTCGCCCTGCCGGCGACGGCCCAGGACAACCAAGACAAGAAGCCCGACACCCCCAAGCCGAAGACCGACCCGAAGGGGGTGCAGGTCGGCCCGCCGCCGGAGCTGGCGGCCCTGCGGGCGGCCGTCGAGGAGGCGGCCAAGAAGGGCGAGAACGTGGACGAGATCCGGGCCAGGCTGGAGGCCCTGGAGAAGGCCCTGGCCGGGAAGGCGTGGGCCAAGCCGAAGCCCGCCCCGGAGCCGGCCCCGCAGCCCCAGCGGCAGCCGAACCCGTTCCCCCCGGCCGCGAACAACCCGTTCGGCGGGCTGGTCGTCCCCGGCGGCGGGCTCGGCGGCCTCGGGGCGTTCGGGGGCGGCGGGCAGGTCGACCCGGCCGACCTCGTCCGGGCCCAGGGGCTGCTGCTGCGGGCGGCCCAACTGGCGGCCGAGGAGCCGGTCGACCAGGCCAAGGTCGAGGCCCTGCGGAAGGAGGCCGAGGAACTCTTGGCCAAGGCCCTCGGGGCCCCGGGCGGGATGGCCCTGCCGGGTCTGGAGGCGTTCGGCGGCCTCGGGGCGCTGAACAACCCGAACGGGTTCGGCGGCCTGGGCGGGTTCGACCTGCCGCCCCCGGCCAGGCCCCGGCTCGGGGTGACGGTCGAGCCGGCCGACGCCGACCCGGACGCCGGGGTCCCGGCCGGGCGGGGCGTGCGGGTGGTCGAGGTCGTCCCCGGGCTGCCGGCCGACAAGGCCGGGCTGAAGCGGGGCGACGTGATCGTCGAGTTCGCCGGCCGGGCGGTCGGGGCCAACTCCCAGAACTTCGTCCGGCTGGTCCAGCGGGCCCGGGCCGGGGAGAAGGTGGATATCGTCTACGTCCGGGACGGGAAGCGGCAGACGGCCAAGGGCCTGACCCTCGACCCGCCGGGGTAGAGTCGTTTCGGGCCGTCCGTAGCGGGCCGCGCTGGAGTCCCGGCTTCAGCCGGTCCTGGACCCGGACACC
>JAIEQO010000321.1 GCA_019747655.1 Gemmataceae bacterium
TGCTGGTGGGCGGGGCCGACGTCGGGGCCCCGCCCGTGGCCGGGGAGACCGAGTACGCCCCGGCGACCGGGGTCGTCACCGTCCGCGGCGGGGGGGCCGGGATCGCCGGCCGGGCCGACCAGTTCCACCTCGCGTCGGTCCCGGCGGCCGGGGATCAGGCCCTGGTCGCCCGGGTCACGGCCGTCGGCAACACGAGCCGGGGGGCCCAGGCCGGGGTCATGTTCCGGGACGGGGCGACGGCCACCGCCCGGTTCGCGGCCGCCGTCGTCACCCCCGGGAACGGGGTCCGGTTCCTGTGGCGGTCGGCCGCCGGGGGGCCGGTCGCCGAGACCGGGGTAGACGGGGTGGCCGCCCCGGTCTGGCTCAAACTGGTCCGGGCCGGGGACACCTACTCCGCCTACTACGCGGCCACCGCCGGCACCCCCGGGGCCGCCGACTGGGTGGCCGTCGGGTCGCCCCGGGCGATGACCTTCGCGGCCGCCACCTACCGGGCCGGGCTGGCCGTCTCGTCCCTGGACCGGGCCAACCGGCTGACCGCCACCTTCACCGACGTGTCGCTGACGGCCGGGGCCGGCGTGAGGCTGGCCGGCACGGTGATCGGGACGGCCGGGTCCCGGGACGGCGCCGGGCGGACCCGGGACAAGGCGTTCGACGGCAACCTGGCCACCTACTTCGACGCCCCGGCGGCGGCGGGCGGGTGGGTGGGTCTCGACCTGGGGGCCGCCCGGGCGATCAGCCAGATCCGCTTCGCCCCCCGGGCGTATGCGTCCGTCCGGATGGTCGGGGGGGTATTCCAGGCGAGCAACACGGCCGACTTCTCGTCCGGGGTGGTAACCCTGCACACGGTCGGGGCGGCCCCGGTCGAAGGGGCCCGGACGGCGGTGGCGGTGGCCCCGGCCGGCCAGTACCGGTACGTCCGGTATTTGGCCCCGGCCCTGTCGTGGGGGAACATCGCCGAGTTCGAGGTGTACGGCCCGGCGACCTAACCGGGACGCGGTTCAGCCGGCGGCCGGGGGTGAGTCTGGGGCGGACCGGCGGAGGGCGTCGGGCAGCTCGCCCTTCTCGACCCGCTCCAGGGCCCAGGCCAGGAGTACGTCCGCCACCTGCTCCGGCGACGGGGCACCGGCGGGCCCGCGGACGGCTGCGGCCAGCTCGTTCAGCTTTTCCCACCGCTCCCGGCGGACGTTCAGGGGGCCGCCGGTCAGCCGCCGGAACGCCTCGCGGCGGGCGGCGAACTTCGTCATCGGGCTGCCGCCCGGCGGAATCGTGGTGCCGGTCGGCTCGGCCCCGAGGGCGGCCGCCACCTCGGCCGGATCGAGCTTCGGTTCCGTGGACGGGGTGAGCAGGATCGTCGGCTCCGTGCTCGGCTTGACGCGGAACAACGGGCTCATGGCGGGGCTCCGTTCTGGGCCGCGGGCGGGTCGTACTCGCGGATGCGGTAGAAGCGGTCCTGGAACTCGACGGCGATCTCGCCCTGGTTCGTCTCCCGGCCCATCCGGTGCAGGAACTCGCGGACCCGAGCCAGTCCAGTCCGGAACGCCTCGGGCCGGATGTACGAGTAGACCACGACCGGTTGCTCCCAAATGAGTTGGCCCTCGTCGCTCTGCCAGGTCCCTTCGGCCGGGGGCATGGCGGTCGCCCCGCCGTTGAGTTCGGCCAACAGCCGGATGGCTTCCAGCACCCATTTCCGCTGGGTGCCGATCTCGGCCCCGTCCTTGTCCTTGTTCGGGATGTAGATGGTGAAGCAGTGGGCGGCGTAGTTCTCCTGGGCACCCAGCGCCGCCGCCAGGTCGAGATCGTACCCCGTCCCGTTGTCCGGCATGGGCGACCCTCCGGCGTGATTGTACCACGGCCCGGCCCCCGAAACGACGCCGCGGGGGCCGACCGGCCCCCGCGGCGGGTGTGGTCACGTCCCGGGCGGTCGGGTCGCCCGCGTCAGTCGGTGTTGGTGTTCGACTCGCCGCCGCTCCAAGTACAGACCGCCTTAAAGACTGCTGGATCTACCGAGTCGCGGATCGTTCGGGTTGAACCGTCGCAGAAGGCGAAGTTGCTGACCCCGGTGTGCTCACTCCCGAAGGTCATGGGCGAGGTACATTGTCGGCCGGTGTTGAGCATGCAGGCCCCGGCCTTGGTGTTGGGCGGTATTCCGAGGAACGGGGAGACGGGATTTATACCCACCCCGTGAACCGCACCGCGAGCCCCAGCGCCCCAGTACGGGCCGTCGGCCCCGGGCACGATCCCGGAGGCCACGTCCTGCGTCGCCTCGCCGATCGCGATCGTCGTGCTCAGGCCGTCTTTCTTACCGTCAGAGAGATTGCCCGCGCCGTTATTTCCGAACGCCCCGCGGAGCCCGCGGGCGGTATTCGCCCAATCGTTGGCGCTGTCGTCGAACGGGCCGGTGCTGAAGACGTAGTTGCTCCGCATCGCGCCGTTCTGCCCGGTCGGGGGCGGATCGCCATCCGAAGGGCAAGCGTACAGCTTGATGTAGCTACGCACTCGTACAGCGTTGCCGTTCCCGGCTGGCGGTGCGATCGGAACTCCAGCAGCACCGGTGGGGAACGTCGCGCCCGCCGTAGCTCCGATGTAACTGTACGGAGGCTCATTGGTCGGCAGCGGTCCGGTCAGGACCGTCCCTTGCTCGATGAACGGCAGGAGGGCCGTGAAGCCGGTGTGGCCATAGGCCTGGTACGCAGAGCCTGAGTAATTGACCTCGGGGCCGGTGTAGGGCAGAACCCCGGTGCCGATCTGGCCGGCGGACACCCAGTTCGAGTGAATGAGGGCGGCCGGGAACCGCTGGTTGCCGGGGCCGGCCGCGTAGTTCTGGAGGCCGATGCCGATCTGCTTGAGGTTATTCAGGCACTGGGTCCGGGCGGCGGCCTCCCGGACCTTCTGGACGGCCGGCAGGAGCAGCCCGACGAGCACGGCGATGAT
The DNA here is from genome assembly GCA_019747655.1 of Gemmataceae bacterium. Taxonomy (GTDB): domain Bacteria; phylum Planctomycetota; class Planctomycetia; order Gemmatales; family Gemmataceae; genus Urbifossiella. The sequence goes on from JAIEQO010000321.1 coordinate 2,932, forward strand.
GGCGATCACCACCAGCAGCTCGATCAGGGTGAAGCCGCGGCGGCCCCGGGGGGTGGCGGCGGCCTGCGGTTCGGTCATCATGATCCGGCCCCAGTACGAGGGAAGGGCGGGCGGCGTTCCGAGACGTGATTGAAGGATACTGTCGGGATCGCCCGGACGCAACGGCCCGGGGGTAAATCCCCGCGGCCGGCCCCGGGCGTCCATCACCGGTACGCCTGCAAGTATGACGCCGGACCCCGGCCGGCGGTTTCACGAACCGGGGCGGGATTGTCGATCCCGCGACCTCAGCCCCAGTAGGCCGCAGCCGATGGTTGCTCGCCCCGAAGGGGCGTCCGGGAATAGCCCGGGGTGCAACCCCGGGTAGCCAATGGAATAACAGTCCGGAGCCCCGAAGGGGCGACCCGCCCATCACGGGTCGCCCCTTCGGGGCTCCGGAGATTTGCTTACTGTGACCCGGGGCTGGCGCCCCGGGCTATTCCCGGACGCCCCTTCGGGGCGAACATCTGCACTATCCCAGGTCGAACAGGATCACCTCGGCGGCCCCGTCCCCGGTGACGGTCACGGCCGGTTCGTCCTCGACCGCCACCCCGTCGCCGCCGACCAGCCGCTCGCCGTTGACCGTGGCCGCCCCGGTGGCGACGTGCAGGTACGCCGCCCGGCCGGCCGCCAGGTCGTGCCGGGTCGTCTGCCCGGCCGTCAGGTTCGCCTGGTACACCCGGGCGTCCTGATGGATCGGCAGCGACCCGTCGGCCCCGTCCGGGGAAGCCACCAGCCGCCACCCGTCGCCGGCCGTGAACGCCTTCTGGGCGTAACGCGGGGCGTGGCCCTTCCGGTCGGGGAAGAGCCAAATCTGCAGCAGGTGGACCGGGGCCGTACCGGACGGGTTGAACTCGCTGTGCATCACCCCGGTCCCGGCCGTCATCGCCTGCCACTCGCCGGCCCGGATGACCTCGCCGTTGCCCAGGCTGTCGCGGTGTTCCAGCTCGCCCGCGAGGACGTGGGTGAGGATTTCCATGTCCCGGTGGGGGTGGGTGGGGAACCCGCCGCCGGGGGCGACCCGGTCGTCGTTCAGCACCCGCAGGGTGCGGAAGTTGTGGTAGCGGGGGTCGTCGTACCCGCCGAACGAGAACGTGTGCCGGGCGTCCAGCCAGCCGATGCGGGTGGCCCCGCGGTCCGAGCCCTTGCGTACCGTCAGCATCTCCGTGGTCCTGATGAGTGTCACCCAGGTCCGGTGGTGACGCCAGGAGATACCCCAACCGGACCCGGGCCTTTCGGCCTGGGCTGGGGTGTGTCGGGCCTTCGGCCCTCCGGACAGCCCGGTCTTGAGGCCCGAAGGGCCGTGACTCCGTAGCCCGGGCCGAAAGGCCCGGGTCGGGGTGGTCGCTCACCCGACGGCGAACAGCTTGCACGGGACGAGGTTCTTGCCCGACCGCTGGCCGGGCCGCGGTTCGGGTTGCGCGAACCCGTTCTTGTCCACGGTCCGGACCCGCAGCTCGTACCGGCCGGGCGGCAGGTCGGCCAGCCGCAGCGACCAGTGGGCGATGCTGTACCGCAGCGGCCAGTCCTTCGGCTTGCCGTCGGGGCCGAACCCCCACACGTCCTTCGGCGGGACGCCGTCCGGCAGCCCGCCGCCCCAGTCCTTCGGGGGCGGGTCGACCGCGGCCGGCTTCCAGGTCGCCGCCGCCCAGGCCGGGTCGTCGGGGGCGAGCCGGCCCTTCGTCCCGGCGTCCGGCCGGAGCCAGAACTCGACCCGCTCCAGCCCCGGCCAGCCGACCATGCACGTCCCCCGGACCACCACCGGCTTGCCGGCCGGGTAGGTCGCGTCCTTGTCGTCGTCGAAGTACGCCGCGGTCTTCAGGTACGACTCGGGGTCGTTGTTCTGGGTCGCGTAGGTGTCGTTGGCCTCGTACTTGTTGGTCAGCACGACCTTTTGGAGCCACTTGATCGACTTGAACCCGTGGGCCCACGGGACGACCATCCGGACCGGCCCGCCGCGGGTCAGCGGGATCGGCCCGCCGTTGAGCCTGTAGGCGACGAACGGCGGCAGCTCGCCGGGCGGGGCGTCCTGCACCTGCCCGACGGCCAGCGACGACCGGAACATTTGGGCGGGCTTGTCGTTGTGATAGCCCCAGAAGTAGACCCGGCGGGCGTTGTCGAGCGGGCCGCAGAGCTTGAGCACCTCGCGGAGCGGGACGCCCTCCCACAGCCCCTGGCCGAGCGGCCGGGGGATGTTGTTGCACTGCATCGCCTTCAGGAACCGGACCCCGTGCTTCTCGCCCAGCTTGAGCAGCGTAGGGAGGTCGAGTGCCGTCCCGTCGGCCAGGGTCAGCGGCTTGTCGACCTTCGCCTTGTCCTCGGCGACGACCTCCAGCCGCCACGTCTCGGGCGTCAGCCGGGCCCTTACCAGTGCGTCGCCGGTGAGCGTGTGCGGGACCGGGTCGCCGCGGCTGACGTCCTCGAAGTCCTTGCCCGGGGTGAGGAGCGGCCGCGGCGGCACACCCGGCTCGGGCGAGCCGGGGGCGTCGGCCGCCGGAGACCCGTGCGACGAGGCGCCGGCGGCGAGCCCGGCGGCCGCGAGCCGGAGGGCGTCGCGGCGGGAGAGCGGTGCGGTCATGGGGGAGCCCCCTGGGTGGCCGGTGGGAGGCACCGGTTGGCCATGAGGTCGTGCATACTCGCCCCGGCCCGGGCGGCCACGGCCGGGCGTGGTACAATGGGGCCGTGTTCGGCCCGTCCACCCCCGGAGGCGGAGTCATGAGCCAGCCCGCCGAGCCCCAGACATTCGAGGTCGTCCTGCCCGACCCACCGCCTCCGACCAAGTTCGAGCGGGAGCGGCGGGCGTTCTTCCGGCTCCTGCCGGACCTGTTGCGGACCCACCGCGGCCAGTACGTCGCCGTCCACGACGAACAGGTCGTGGACAGCGGGCCGGAACGGCTGCCGGTGGCGATGCGGGTGCTCGAACGGGTCGGGCCGACGGACATCTACGTGGGCCTGGTCAGCGTCGAGCCGGAGCCGCTCGTTCGGTCCGGCCTCATTCGTACCCTCGGCCGGTGGGGGGCCGGGGGGTGATCAGCTACCCGTACAACGCCCAGAAGCAGCCGCCCGCGCCGTTCGTCCGGATCACCCTCCGGCACCCCCGGAGCGGGGTCGAGGTCCGGGATGTCCCGGCCCAAATCGACTCGGCCGCCGACCAGACACTGGTGCCGCTGGCCGTCGCCCAAGCCATCGCCTTGGACAAGATCGGCAGCGTCGACATCGTCGGCGTCGGCGGCACGAAGGCGACACTGCCCGTGTACGATGTCCTGCTCGGCATCCAACCGCTGCCTCCCCGGATCGCCGAGGTGGTGGCCCACCCGAACGAGCCGTGGGCGCTGCTCGGCCGGGACGTGCTGAACGGCTACCGGGTCGTCATGGACGGACCGCGCCTGATCTTGGAAATCGGCTGACCGCCGGGGCCGCGTCACCGGGCGGCCATCATCTCGTGCATCGACACCCCGACCCAGACGGCCACGGCGGCGCTCAGCACCAGCACCACCAGCCCGGCCCGGCGGGTGGCCTTGATCTGCCACCACATCACCAGCCCCGAGACGGCCCAGAAGACCATCACGAAGGCCATCGCGTCGACCACCACGGCCCACGCCCAGCGGGCGTCGGAGGGCTCGCCGGGGTAGCCGTGGGCGGTGTGCAGCCGGAGCAGGAAATTCCGGGCCGACATCCCCTCGGCGGGCGACTCGCCGTCCGGCTTGCCCCCGACGGCCCCGGTCAGCGGGTTGTAGGTGGCCCGCCAGACCCGGTCGCCCGCGGCCATGCGGAACGACACGTCCGGGACCGAGGTGACGGTCACGTCGCCGGCCGGGAAGCCGGTCCGCTCCAGCACGACCGGGACGGCCGCCTTGACCCGCTCGCCGAGTGGGTCCGCGAGGGCGAGCCCGTCGGCGGGCTTGGCCATCGTCGGTGTGGGCCGGTCGCCCTTCGTCCGCCCGCCCTTCGGCGACGCACCGACCGCGAACGGGGCCGGCTCCTCCGGCTTCGGCGGCGTTACGGGCCGGGAGCGGACCGTCCCGCCGGTGCCGTTTACCTCCAGCAGGACGCTGACCTCTTGCCCGTCGGCCTTGACGGTGGCGAAGGCGAAGTCGCGGGTGAACTTGGCCTCGGGCGGGTCGGCCAGGGCGTAGCTCGTGCCGGCCTCGGCCCGGGCGTTGAGCCCGGCGACGACCGCGGCCGCGATCTCCCCCGGGGCCGGCGACGACTGCATCGGCGTGCCGGCGAGGGCGTCCCGGCCGAACGTGACCGTCGGCCGGTCGGGGAACGCCTCGGGGTGGTTGAACAGGAAGGCCGTCACGCCGTAGAGCAGTACCCACGGCAGCAGGAACAGCCCGCAGTACAGGTGCCCGCGGCGGAGGGCGTGGACGGCCCGCCGGCGGAGCGGCCGGCGTCGGCGGACCGGCGCCGGGGGCGCCGGCGGGTCGACTTCGTTGGGCGTCATCGGCCCCCCGCCGGCTGGGCCGGGGTGACGACCTCGACGGCCGCGGTACTACCGCCCTTCGCCGCCCCGGCGATGGCCAGGATCTTCCCGCCGGCCAGCGGCACGACCCGGTGGACGTGCCGGGCGGTCTCCAGCTTGCCGGCCGGCTCCCAGGCGTCGCCCGCGAGCTGGTACACGGTCCCGTCGGCCGGGCTGGCGTACAGGGCGTCGCCGGTCGAGACCGCGGCCGGGCTGAACCCGTTCATCTTCCCATCCGGCAGCCCCGGCCCGGCCGCCCACGTCCGGGCCGCCGGGTCGTAGACGTCCACGTCCCGGGCGGTCCCGCCGTCGGCCGTCAGCCCGCCGACGACGTACACCTTCCCGCCGTGGGCCACCGCCGACAGGGCCCGCCGCTTGAACGGCTGGG
>JAIEQO010000666.1 GCA_019747655.1 Gemmataceae bacterium
GGCGGCCGAGGCCCGGCTGCTCGGCGACCGGCTCCGGGCCGGGGCCGGTCGGGCCGACCGGGAGCGGGAGCTGGCCCGCCGGGTCCGCCGGTCACTCTTGCCGGCGCCGCTGGTCGAGCACGGGCGGGTCCGGTTCACCGTCCGGCCGGGGGACGGCGGGGCGTTCGTCGATGTCCTCCCGGCCCGGGCCGAGGGGGTTGGCTTCTACCTCGGCGAGCCGGTCGGCGGCGACCCGGTCGCGGGCGTGATGGTCGGGGCGGTGGCGGCCCGGGGGGCGGCGGACGCCGGCTGGGACCCGGTCGGCGGTCTGTTATGGGTGAACCAGGCGGTGCTCGACCTCGGGCCGGACGAGCCGCCGCTGGTGGCCATGCTGGCCGGGCGGATCGACCCCGAGACCGGCCGGCTCACCGTCGCCCGGGCCGGGCTGCCGGCCCCGGTCGTGCTACCCGCGAAGGGTGAGCCCGAAGCGTGGGGCGGTCCGGGGCCGTTCCTCGGGGTGGCCGCGGCGTCGTTCGAGCCGAGCGGCCGGACGCTCGGGCCGGGGGACCGGCTGGTCGCCGGGACGGCCGGGGCGGTCGGGCTGCGGGCGGCCGTCGGCCGGCACCGGGCGCTAGCCGGCGAGGCGTTCCTGGCAGCCGTCGCGGCGGAGTTGCCCGACCCCGTCGCCCTGCTGGCGGTCGAGGTCGCGGCGGAGTAAGACTGTCGCCAAGTTGTCTGCTCTGTCCTGGGACCGCGGCCGTCCCGGCCGCTCTTCGGCGGTTGAAGAGCGGCCGGGACGGCCGCGGTCCCAGGATGGGGTTCCTCTCCTCGGAGGCCCCGTCGTGCTCCCGCTCGTCCTCGCCCTGGGCCTGGCCGCCCCGCCCGACCCGGTCACGCCGCCGGCCGACTTCGCCGCCCGGGCCGAGCAGTACATGGCCGGCCAGGTGGCGGTCCACGACTTCAGCGGGACGGTGCTGGTGGCGGTCGACGGGCGGCCGATCTTCCGCCGGGCTTACGGGTACGCCAACCGCGACTGGGACATCCCGAACACCCCCGACACCAGGTTCCGCATCGCCTCGCTGACCAAGCAGTTCACCGCCGCCGCGATCCTCGTGCTCGAGCAGCAGGGGAAGCTGTCGGTCGCCGACCCCGTCGGGAAGCACGTCCCGGGGGTGCCGAAGGCGTGGGCCGGCGTCACCCTCCTGCAGCTAATGTCGCACAGCAGCGGGGTGCCGGAACACAACCTGGCGGCGGCCCTCGCCCCCGGCGGGCCGGCCCGGTCGTACACCCCCCGGCAGATCGTCGGGCTGGTCAAGGACCGGCCGCTCGGCCCGACCGACGACGGGGAGCTGGCGTACTCGAACACCAATTACGTCCTGCTCGGGATGGTCGTCGAGGAGGTCGGCGGGAAGGAGTACGCGGCGTTCATGAGGCGGGAGGTGTTCGACCCGCTGGGCATGGCCGACACGGTGGTCGAGCGGCCCGGGATGGTGGTGAAGCGGCGGGCGACCGGGTACACCGGGTCCGGGAAGGGCGCGACGGCCCCGTACCTCAACCCGACGCAGCTGTACGCGGCCGGGGGGATGATTTCGTCGGCCGACGACCTGCTCCGGTGGGACCGGGCCCTCGCCGACGACCGGCTGCTCGGCCCGGCCGCCCGGAAGACGCTGTTCGCGCCGGTCAAGTACGACTACGCCTGCGGGGTCGGGGTCGGGAGGCTGTTCGGCCGGCCGATCCACTGGCACGGCGGGGCCCTGATCCCATACGGGGTGAAGACCTACCTGCTCCGGTTCCCGGACGCCGGGCTGTGCGTGATCGTGCTCGGCAACCACGACCGGTTCGACGCCCAGCAGGTCGCCTTCGACCTGGCCGCGATCACCCTCGGGGAGGAGTACGACATCCCCCGGCCGGTCGCCCCACCGCCGAGGCGAAAAGGTGGTTAAGGCCGGGCACGCGGATGACGCGGATCGGACCGCGGATGCACGCGGATCAAGACATCGATCTTGGCTTCATCCGCGTCTTCGCCGCGTCCTCGAATCTGCGTCATCCGCGTGCCGCCTTGTGCCTTGCCCCAACCGTCGCCGGACCTACGATAACCTCTTCTCACCGGAGACCCCCGCAGGGCCGAACCATGAAGAAGGGCATCCACCCGAACTACCGGCCGGTCGTGTTCCAGGACGCGGCCGCCGGGTTCTCGTTCCTCACCCGCTCGACCGTCGACACCGACGACACCATCAAGTGGGAGGACGGGAACGAGTACCCGCTGGTCAAGCTCGACATCTCCAGCGCCAGCCACCCGTTCTTCACCGGCAAGATGAAGTTCGTGGACACCACCGGCCGGGTCGAGAAGTTCCAGAAGAAGTACCAGCGGGGCGCCTACGCGGCCAAGAAGGACGACGCCGAAGCCAAGTAACAGTTTCGAGTTTGAAGTTTCGAGTTTCGAGTTGAACCCGGGGTGGTCCGCCGTGGAGCCCGACCGGAACACGCCGCCCCGGCCCCGCACCCCGCATTAGCCGTGCGGCGGGCCCCGGCGCGTCCAACTCGAAACTTCAAACTCGAAACTCGGAACTGAAAACATGTGGCCCGTGATGGAGCAGAAGCTGGCCCGGTTCCGGGAGCTGGAGGACCAGCTCGGGGACCCGGCGGTGGCCGGCGACCACGCCAAGTTCGCGGTGGTGGCGAAGGAGCACGGCAGCCTCGCCAAGCTCGTCAAGCCGTACCTCGAGTACCAAGAGCTTGACGCCGCGGTGAAGGGGGCCGAGGCCCTGGCCGCCGACCCGGAGATGGCCGCACTCGCCGAGGAGGAGCTGGCCGCCCTCCGGCCCAAACGCGACGCCCTGCACGGCAAGATCGAAGACCAACTCCTCGTCGACCCCAGCGAAGACTTCGACCGCCTCATCGTGGAAATCCGCGCCGGCACCGGCGGGGACGAGGCGGCCCTGTTCGCCGGCGACCTCTACGAGATGTACACCCGGTACGCCCGGGCCCAGGGCTGGGGCGTCGAGGAAATCTCGTACAGCCCGGGCGAGGCCGGCGGGTTCAAGGAAGTCTCGTTCGGGGTCAAGGGCGACGGCGTCTTCCAACACCTGCGGTACGAGAGCGGCGGGCACCGGGTCCAGCGGGTGCCGAAGACCGAGACCCAGGGCCGCATCCACACCTCGGCCGCGACCGTGGCCGTCCTGCCCGAGCCGGACGAGGTGCAGGTGTCGATCAGCCAGCAGGACATCGAGTGGGAGCGGATGCGGGCCGGCGGGGCCGGCGGCCAGCACGTCAACAAGACCGAGTCGGCCGTCCGCATCTGGTACAAGAAGGGCACGCCGGACGAGATGGAGGTGAAGTGCCAGGACGAGCGGAGCCAGGGCAAGAACTACGAGCGGGCCATGCGGATTTTGCGGTCGCGGCTGTTCGAGCGGCAGCAGCAGAAGCTCCACCAGGCCCGGGCCGACATGCGGAAGTCGCTGATCGGCTCGGGCGACCGGAGCGAGCGCATCCGCACCTACAACTTCCCCCAGAACCGAGTCACCGACCACCGGATCGAGCTGAGCGTGTACAAGCTCGACGCGGTCATGGCCGGGGCGCTCGGCGAGCTGGTCGACCCGCTCCGGGACCACGACAAGAAGCAGCGGCTCGGCGGGAAGTAGGGCCGTCGTCGCCCCGAAGGGGCGTCCGGGAATAGCCCGGGGTGCCAACCCCGGGTCAGGGATAACCCATCTAACCCCGCAGCCCCGAAGGGGCGACCCAAACGGCGAGGATGCCGATGGCCGTCGAGTGGTTGCGGGTGAGCCTCCGCGGTCACGGTTACGGGAGCGGCGGCCCGACCGGCGACCGGTTCTTCGAGCAGATCGGGGCGAGCCCGGGCGACGGGTTCGAGTTGGACCCGAGCGACGGCGGCTGGAAAACGGCCCGAGTCGAATTCCTGTCCGCGTCGATCGAGGACTGCCAGCCTGGGACCGAGCGGTACGAGGAGTTCGAAGTCCGGCTCGACGCCGGGTTGAAGAAGGCGGCCGGGTGGCTTAACGACCGTGAGCCGACCGCGTTCGAGCAATGGCGGGCGGCCGGTTGGCAGGCCGACGTCTTCATCGGCGGGTGGATGAACTCCGACCAATTCGACCTGACCCTACCGCCCGAGTTTCTTTCCGCGTGCGGCCGGCTCGGGCTGCCGATCACGATTTGTACCAACGACTGACGCCCGGTCCGGTCGCCCCTTCGGGGCTGCGGGGATAACATCCCCACCACCCGGGGTTGGCACCCCGGGCTATTCCCGGTGACCCCGTTGGGGTCACACCCGGCCGCCCCTTCGGGGCGGCACGGCGGGCGGGGGCGTGAGCCCCCTGATTGCCGGACCCATCAGGGGGCTCACGCCCCCGCCCGCCAGGACGTTGTGATGCCTCCCGCCCCGCAGCCGCCGACGGTCTGGACGATCAAGGCGCTGCTCGACTGGACGACCGACTTCCTGGCCAAGAAGGGGCCGGCCCCACAATCGGCCCGGCTCGAAGCCCAAATCCTCCTGGCCCACGTCCTCGGCTGCAAGAAGATCGACCTGATGGTCCGGTTCGACGAGCAGCCGGCCGAGGCCGACCGGACCGCGTACAAGGCCCTCATCAAGCGGCGGGTCGACGCCTGGCCGGTGGCGTACCTGGTCGGCTTCCGCGAGTTCCACCTGCTGCCGTTCGAGGTCACGCCCGCCGTCCTCATCCCCCGCCCCGAGACCGAGACGCTGGTGTCCGAGGCCGACCGGCTCATCAAGCCGCTGGCTGCCCCGACGGTCCTCGATCTGGGCACCGGATCGGGGTGCATCGCGGTCAGCATCGCCCACGGCAAGAAGGACGCCCGGGTGACGGCCGTGGACATCTCCCCGGACGCCCTCGACGTGGCCAAGCGGAACGCCGAGAAGCACAAGGTCGCCGACCGCATCGGCTTCCTTCAGGGCGACCTGTTCGCCCCGGTCCCGGCCGGAAGCACCTTCGACTTGGTGGTCAGCAACCCGCCCTACGTTACCCCGGCCGAACTCGCCACCCTGGCCCCGGACGTGCGCGACCACGAGCCCCGACTCGCGCTCGACGGCGGCCCGGACGGGCTGGCCTTCTACCGCCGCATTGCGGCCGAGGTCGGGCCGTTCCTCAAGCCCGGCGGGTGGCTGCTGGTCGAGATCGGGGCGACCCAGGACGAAGCCGTCCGGGCCATCCTAGCCGAACGACCGGAGTTGGAGCCGGGTAAGACGCTCCGCGACGCCGGCGGCCGGCCGCGGGTGGTGTGCGCGAAGAGGAAGTAGGGGATGGGTTCGGGGGCATAGGCCGGAGGCCTGCGCCCCCGAAGCCGCTTCCGTGCGGTAGGCGCTCTGTTAAGCCCTCCCGGCTTAGTGACCCGGGGCTTCACCCCGGGCTATGTTGTGTCGCCCTTTCAGGGCTCCGGAACCGGGGTTCGGAGGGCTGAAAGCCCGACACAGCATAGCCCGGGGTGAAGCCCCGGGTGGGGTTTCGACGGAGCATACGGCCCGGCCTCGCCGGTTCTACTTCTGCAAGATCAGCCGCCCCCGGCGGGTGATCCGCAGTCGGTAGCGGACGCCGTCGAGTTCGATCCACACCTCCCGCCGGTCGCCGAACAACTCCTCCGCCCGGACCACCTTACCGGGTTCGTCGGCCCCGCCCGCAGCCTCATACTCCGGCCGTTCGTCGACCATGACCGGTCCTCGGCTGCGACCGCCGGTGAGACGGCGTGTCACCCCGCGGGCCTCGCTCCAAACCCAGGGCGGGAATACCGCACTAGATCGGAGCAATTTTTTCCCGCTTGGTTCTTGACTGTATCGGCCGGGTGCTTAGAGTAAAGCCATCCTGTTGAGATTTTGTCTCAATAAGATCGCCGAGTACGCTCCGCCACCGTTCGGGACGCGGCCGATCCCCCGGCCGCTCACCTTCCGTCGCAACGCGGCTCGCACGACCCCGACCTCCCCGAACCCGGAGGACCACCGTGCGCCGTTCCCCGTCCCGGTCCGCGTTCACCCTGATCGAGCTACACCCCTGGGACCGCGGGCGTCCCGCCCGCTCTTCTCCCCAGTGCGGGCGGGACGCCCGCGGTCCCAGGCCGGGCTTCACCCTGATCGAGCTGCTGGTGGTGATCGCCATCATCGCCACCCTCATCGGCCTCTTGCTGCCGGCGGTCCAGAAGGTCCGCGAGGCCGCGTCCCGCATGAGCTGTCAGAACAACCTCCACCAGATCGGCCTCGCCCTGCACGGCTACCACGGGGCGGTCGAGAAGTTCCCGGTCGCCAACACCCCGACGTTCGGGTCGGCGTTCACCGAAATCCTCCCGTACCTGGAGCAGGAGAACATCGGCCGGCGGTACAACCCGGCCCTCGCCCCGACCGACGCCACCGACCCGGACGGGGACGGGGACACCAACCTGTCGCTCGGGTCGAACGGGCTGAAGACGTACCGCTGCCCGAGCATGCCCCCGCCCCCGACCCCGGCCGCGTTCCCCGGGTGGTCGAGCTACGCCGTCAGCATCGGCAACGTCCCGGCCCCGTTCGTCGACCCGGGGAAGGCCCCGAACCCGTCCTACGACAACGGCCCGATCGTCCGCGGCGGCCGCGACCCGAGCGCCCCGCCGACCCCGGGCGTCCGGATGACCGCCATCACCGACGGCACGTCGAGCACCGTCCTGGCCGGGGAGATGGGGTTTCAGCTCAAGGACTACCTGTTCACCTCCGGCCCGTTCGCCGGGGCGGTCCGGGGCGGGAACACGCAATGGGTGTGGGGGTACGCCAGCTACAGCTTCGGCAGCACGTCGGTGATGTTCAACACCGTGGCCGGGACGGCGGCCGACCGGGTCGCCCGGCTCGGGGCGTTCCGCGGCGACCACCCCGGCGGGGCCAACTTCCTGTTCGCCGACGGCAGCGTCCGGTTCCTGGCCGCCGGCCGGGTGGACCTGACGGTCTACCAGGCCCTCGGCAGCCGGGACGGCGGCGAGGTCGTCCCCGGCGACGCCTACTGAGCCGAGGGCGACACGATGCTGACCCGCATCACCCTGCTCGCCGCCCTGGTCTTGCTGACCGGGTGCGGCCGGTCCGATCCGACGCCCGCCGACCCGGACCCGCCGGCCGGGAAGGCCGCCAAGCTCCCGCCGGAGGTCGAGTTCGACCCGGCCACCGCCGCCAAGCAGCACTCGAAGAAGACTTACCGCCCCTGACCCCGAGGCCCCCATGCGACCCGCCCTCTGCCTGCTCGCCGCCGTCCTCGCCGCCCCGGCCGGGGCCGCCGACGCCCAGTACCCGCCGCTCCCGAAGGCCGTCTCGTCGTTCGGGGCGGCGGTCGCCGGCGGCCACGTGTACGTCTACGGCGGGCACGCCGGGAAGACGCACACCTACTCGACCGACACGGCCCGCGGCACCTTCCACCGGCTGAACCTCGCCGACCCGGCGAAGGGCTGGGAGGAGTTGCCCGGCGGGCCGCCCGCCCAGGGGCTGGCCCTGGTCGCCCACAACGGGACGCTCATCCGGGTCGGCGGGATGCAGCCGCGGAACGCCCCGGGCGAGCCGGCCGACACGATCTCCCTGGCCTCCGTCGCCCGGTTCGACCCGAAGGCGGGCAAGTGGGAGAACCTCCCGGACCTGCCGGCCGGGCGGTCGTCGCACGACGCGGCCGTGGTCGGCGACACGCTGGTCGTCGTCGGCGGGTGGCGGATGAACGGGGCCGGGAAGCCGTCGGCGTGGTGCGGCACCGCCCTGCGGCTCGACCTGGCCAAGCCGGGGGCGACCTGGGAGGAGGTGGCCCAGCCGTTCAAGCGGCGGGCCCTGTCGGCGGTGGCCCACGGCGGGAAGGTGTACGTCGTCGGCGGGCTGACGGCC
>JAIEQO010000053.1 GCA_019747655.1 Gemmataceae bacterium
GTCGGCGTGCGGGCAGCCGGTGCCGAGGATGTGGTCGCCGAGGGCGGCCCCGAGGCCGCGGCCGCCAAGCGCCCCGGCGTCGGCCGCGGCGGCGAAGGCGTCGGCCGTCTCCTTTGCCATCCCGAAGCTGCCGGCGTGGAGCCGGGCCCCGACGTCCTCGCTGGTGTGGCCGGCGGCGGCCAGCTCGAAGTCGTGGATGGCGGCCGACCCGTTCATGGCCACCGCGGTGACGACGCCCCGGTGGATGAGGTCGATCAGGTAGGGGGCGCAGCCGGTCTTGATGACGTGCCCGCCGAGGGCCACGGCGACGGTCTTCCCGCCGCGGTGGGCCCGGACGAGGTGGTCGCGGAGCCTACGGAGTTCGACGGCGGCGAGTTGCTTGGGCAGGTGGTCGAGCCAATCCCCGATCGGGGTAGACGGCGGCACCGGCCGGCCGAGGTCGGCGACGGCCACCTTGCTCGGGCGGCCGGCGAGCGGCTCGGTGCGGAGGCCGGTGAGGTCGAAGGGTCGCATCCGTGCGATCCGGTGTTAGTCGTCGGTGGTCGGCGGGACGACGGCCCGCAACGCCCGCTCGAACAGCCCCTGCCCCTCGCGGAATGCCAGCCCGACCCGCACGGCCACGAGCGGCCGGCCGGCGAGGTCCGGCAGCCGGAGCTTCACCCAGTCCTTCTGGGTGGTCACGACGGCCGCGTCCGGCGGGAGGCGGCCGGCCCGGGCCCGGAGGTCGTCCACGTCGGCCCGGGTGTACGGGTGGTGGTCCGGGTACGTCCGGAAGTCCGCCACCGCCGCCCCGAGGTCCTCGAGCGTCCGGCGGAACGCGGCCGGGCTGCCGATCCCGCAGAACGCCCCAACGGTCCGGCCCCGCAGCGACTCAACCGGCTCGTCTGTGCCAAATAGTTCTGCCGGCTGGTGTTCGGACCATGTCACCGGCTTGTCCGCGAACCGTTCGGCCAGCCAAGTCCGCAACCGATCGACCTCGCCGGCGTCCGCCTGATCGGTCCGGGTGACGACGATCATTCCGGCCCGCTTCAGGCTCGATGCCGGTTCCCGCAGCGTCCCGCACGGGAACAGGCGGTCGCAGAACGGCGGGGCGGTCGCGTCGACCAGAACAATGTCCAGGTCCCGGTAGAGCCGGCGGTGCTGGAAGCCGTCGTCCAGCACCAGCAGCTCGCTTTCCAGTTCCTCGATGGCCCGGCCGGCCGCCGCGACCCGGTCCGGGTCTTGCAGGTGCGGTACGTCCGGCAGGTTCTCTTCGAGGACCATCGCCTCGTCGTTCCGCCCGGCCTCACTGCCGTAGCCCCGGCTCAGGATCGTCACCCGGATGCCCAACTCGCGGTAGAACCGGGCCACCCACTCGACGCAGGGCGTCTTGCCCGTGCCGCCCAGGGTCAGGTTGCCGACGCTGACCACCGGCACCCCGGCCCGGCGGACGTTTTTGCCGCGGTCGTACCGGCGGTTCCGCCACCACACCCCAACCCCGTAGGGGACGCTCGCCAGCCGCAGGCCGGCCCGGGCGACCGCCGCCAACGGGCCACGGGTCTCGCCGCGGACGAGGGCGTGGAACGCTTCGGCACGGCTCGCCACCACGCCCTCCGGGTCGGCGGCGGACTCTAGCCCGGACGAACCGGGCGTGTCAACCGCGGCTGTCGTATACCAGCCGGCGGGGGGCGGAAGATGATCCGGCGGTACTACAACCTGGTGCTGATGACGGCGTGGCTGGCGATCGCGGCCGTGCTTCTGGCCCCGGACTGGTTCTTCCCGGGGAGGGCCGTCCCCGGGGGGCCGATAGCCGGGGTCTTGGCCCTGGCGCTGGCCGCGTACAACCTCGTCCGCTGGTGGGCGTATCGGTCGCTGCGGCAAAACCGCCCGGGGCCGAACCCGCTGGCCGTCCGTCGGCACCGGGATGAGGGGGAAGGTGACGCGGCGTAGGGGCTACTTGACCGGCGGCAGGCCGACGACCTCGACGGGTCGGCCGGCGGCGCCGAGCCGGGTGCCGGGCTCGTGGTGCTTCCAGCGGACGTACCCGAGGGCGACCGGCACTCCGAGCCGTGGCGAGTGGCACGACGAGGTGACGATGCCGACCTCGGCGCCGTCGCGGACGAGCTTCGTGCCGGGCGGGGGTGGGCCACCTTCCAACACCTTCGAGCCGGTGAAGAGGCGGTTGACGTGGCCGGCCCGGTCCCGGGCCATGACGATCGGCTCTTGCCCGAGGTAACAGCCCTTCGTGTAGCTGACCGCCCGTGCCGCGTTGCCCACCTCCATCACGAACCGGTTGGCGTCGATGTCCGGGCCCCACACCGGCGTCCCGGTCTCAATCCGCAACGTCTCCCACGTCTCGGGCGACCCGGCCACGGCCCCGCCGTCGATCAGCCGGCGGCTCAGCCCCACCCCGAGTTCGGTCGTCAGGACGAGGTCGACGCCCGGCACCCCGAGCGGGTTCCCGGACGGCCGGGCGTCCGGCCCGGCGACCTCTGCGGCCCGCGGCCCGGCGACGTGGAATTGGGCGTAATCGTCCGTCCGGTCGTTGATCTCGACCCGCTCGGAGATGAGGTAGCGGTCGAGGTATTTGAACAGTTCTTCGCCGCGGCCGGGGGTCGTCTCGACCCAAAACAACTCGCCGGTCCGGAAGACCCACGCCTGGAACTGGACCTTCGCGGTCGGCGAGCAGAAGTACGCCTCGCACCCCGCCCCGTCGGCGAGCCCCTTGATGTCGTTGGTGCAGAGGTTGCCCAGGAACATGGCCGCGTCCGGGCCGGTCAGCACCAGCTTGCCGACGGCTGAGCGGTCGAACACGGCCGCCCCGGTCAGCGCGGCTTGGTAGTCGGGCGTCATCCCTTGTCCTCGACCGTGACCATCGACCGGTGGGCGTCCGGCACGACCAGCACCGCGTCCGCCGCGTCCACCAGCCGCTGCAACTCCGAGGGCTTGGCGATCGGCGTGGCCCACAGCTCCTCGGCGACCTCGTCCTCGTAGCCGCTGGCCAGAACGAGGCTGGCCCGCTTGGCGGCGTAGGCCCACAGGTGGGCGGCCGCCCAGTCGGCCGGCTTCAGCGCCGCCAGCCGCTTGTACGCCCTCTGTGGCCCGTCCTGCCGCCGGAGCAACTCCGCCCCCTCGCCGAGGGCCGGGGCCGCGTCCGTCAGCGCCACCACCCGGCCGCCCTTCTTGACCACCCGGGCGCCGCACGCGGCCGCCTTCGCCAGGTCGAGGAACGTCACCCGCCCGGCCTCACCCGATACGGTAGCGATGACCAGGTCCGGCTCGGCGGCCACCGTCCCCCGCCAGCGGGCGTCCTGCCGGCGGACGCCCTCGGCCCCGCTGTCGAGCAGCCCGGCCACCACCTCCTGCGCCGTCCCGCCGGCCCCCTCGATCACCTGGACCAGGAACGGCGTCCCGAGCAGCCAGGCGATCTCGTGGGCCTCGGCCGACACGTCCGTCGGGGCCTCGCCCGTCACCCCGGCGGCGGTTGCGGCCCGCAGCTCCTCGTCCGCGAGTCCGGGGAACACCGCGGCGTCGGCCCCGGCGTACCCCGTCACCGGGTCGTACCCGCGGCCGGTCAGAAGCACGTTGAAGTCGGCCTCCACCAGCGTCCGGTTCAGGTACACCCGCCGGCCGGCCTTGGTCGTCGCCAGGTACGCCAGCTTCGCCCGGTCGGCCGGGTCGTGCGTCTCGGCGGTGACATCGGCATACTCGTCCGGCAGGTCGTCGATCCACTCCTGACGGCCGCCGGGCGGGGTTAGCACCGTCACCGCCGCCGGCCCGACGCCCGCCGACCGCAGGTGGTCGAGGACCCCGGCCAACAGCTCCGCCGCCTCGGGTAACTCGGGATCAAGTACGACCGTCACCCGGTCGTCGGGCGTCAGGGCACGCCGCATCGGCTCGAAGCCGTAGGGCTTCTCCAGGGCCGCCCGGACCAGCTCGCGGCCGCCGGCCGTCGGCACCGACGGGATGGCCGCCCGCTTCAGCGGCACCGCCTTACCCGGCGGCACCTCGACCGACCAAACACCCTGCCCGACCGCGAGTTCCATGCCGACATTATACCGACCCGACCCACCGCTCTCATTGGTTCCGGTCGCCTGCACCACCCCACCTCCGAACCATCCCGACTCGACCGGAAGAAACAACGTCAGACCGACGCCCGGGCGGTTGTGGCCGATTTCCCCGGCCGGGTAGAATGCCGATGCCCGCACGACCGACCGGCCGTCACCCCCTCCCGGAGGCCGCCAATGCCGACCGCCGACGCCCCCGTCCGGGGCCGCCTCCTGCTCGCCGGCGAGTGGGTCAGCCCGCGGGACGACTTCCCGAGCCGCAGCCCGGCGAACCTGGCCGAGGTCGTCGGCACATTCCCGAATGCAACCCGGGCGGAGGCCGACACCGCCGTCGCCGCCGCCCGGGCCGCCTTCCCGGGCTGGCGCCGGACCAGCCGCGTCCTGCGGGCCGAGTGCTTCGACCGGCTGGCCCAGCTCATCAAGCGGGACACCGACGCCCTGGCCCGGCTGATGGCCCGGGAGTGCGGCAAGAACGTGACCGAGTGCCGGGCCGAGGTGGTCGAAGGGCTGCACATGGTCCAGTACGTCTTCGGCACCGGCCGGCTGCCGTACGGCGAGGTCATCGCGTCCGAGATCGCCGAGAAGGACGCCTACGTCCGGCGGAAGCCGTGGGGGGTGGTGGCCGTCATCACGCCCTGGAACTTCCCGTTCGCCGTGCCGCTGTGGATGCTCGGGCCGAGCCTGCTCGAAGGGAACACCTGCGTCTTCAAGCCGAGCGAGGACACCCCGGCCGTCGGCCAGCGGCTGACCGAGCTGTTCGCCGAAGCGGGCTTCCCGGCCGGCACGCTGAACCTCCTCCACGGCGACGGTACGACCGGCGAAGCCCTGGTCCGCAACCCCTGCGTGAACGTCGTCTGCTTCACCGGTAGCTACGACGTGGGCCGGCACATCCAGGAGGTGTCGGCGAGCATGCCGGACCGGATCGTCGCGGCCGAGATGGGCGGGAAGAACGCCGTCATCGTCTGCGAGGACGCGCGGTTCGATCTGGCCGTGACGGCGGGCATCGTGTCGGCGTTCAAGACGACCGGCCAGCGGTGCGTGTCGGCCAGCCGCATCATCGTGCATGAATCGCTGTTCGAGAAGTACGCCCAGGTGTTCGCGGAGACGGCCCAGCGGCTGCGGTTCGGCGACCCGCTCGACCCGGGGAACTTCGCCGGCCCGGTGATCCACCCGGAGTCGGTCGAAAAGGTGCTAAAGTATAACGCCCTGGCCAAGCAGGAGGGGGCGACGGTCCTGGTCGAGGGCGGCGAGGTCCGGCCGGCCGGCGGCGGGAAGGGGTGCTACCTGTCGCCGTTCGTGTACCGGGTGGACGCCGGGTCGTCGGCCCGGGTGCTCCGGGAGGAGGTGTTCGGCCCGCACGTCGCCCTCGTGCCGTTCAAGACCGACGAGGAGGCGGCGGCGATCTACAACGCGACCGAGTACGGGCTGTCGATGGCCGTCATCACCGAGGGCTATCGGCGGATGCGGTTCTTCCGGGACGAGTGCGAGTACGGGATGGGGTATGTGAACCTGCCGTGCATCGGGGCCGAGGTCCACCTGCCGTTCGGCGGGGTGAAGAAGAGCGGCAACGGGCACCCGTCGGCGGCCGCCCTGGTGACGGCCGTGACCCACCCGACGGCCTGGACGGTGAACCACGGGACCGAGATCAAGATGGCCCAGGGGCTGACCACCGCGATCGACGGGGGGCCGGCGTGACCGCCAACGACTTCCGGGCCGCGCTCGCCGCGGAGTTCCCCGAGGTGGCGGCGATGTTCGCCGAGAACTACGCCACCGGGCTTTTACACTGTGAGGTCGGTTGCTTCCGGCAGGCGACTGAGGAGGCGATCGACAGCGGCCGTCACTGGCTGGCCGAGCGGCACTTCCGGTTCGTCGAGCAGGCGATGGTGGAGGCGGACCACGAGGTTCGTAACGCTCTTGAGTTGTCGTACTTGGAAGACTCGGCCACCGGCGAGCATACGCCGGAGCGGCATCGGGTCGTCAAGGAGCGGATGCCCGCCGCGTTACGGCGGAGGCTGATCGAACTCGGTGAGTGGTGGGAGTAACGGAGGGCCGAGGATGTCCCGGACGCACGACGAGCTGCACCGGATCGTTACCGAGGTGTGCGCCGAAGAGGGCTGGCCGGTCCCGACACGGGACGGGAACCGGACCGCCGTGGAGCGGGCTGCCGACAACGGCCGGGGGCGGTTCGTCGCGGCCACCGATCCCGAACGCCGGCAGTATGCCCTGAACGACGAGGACATCGGTTGGGATGACCCGGAGTTCGGTACCCCGGCCGGCCTCGCGTTCCGCGTCCGCAGTCACCTGCGGGGGATCGACCGGAGCCTCGACCCGACGTACAGCGATGAATGGGCGGACGAGGACTTGCAAGACCTGACCCGGGCTACGCTCCTGCGGTTCGATCAGGAACACCCGGAGGACGAGGGGTATGGCGACATTGCGGCCCGGTGATGTCGTCGTGGCTTACCTCCCGGGAGCGCAGCAGGCGAAGAGGCGGCCGGCCGTGGTGGTCTCGACCGACCTGTACCACGCCACCCGGCCGGACGTGGTGGTTTCGGTCTTGACGACGCAGTTGGGCGGGGCCACGACCCCGACCGACTACCTCCTCCGCGACTGGCGGGCGGCCGGGCTACGGTTTCCGTCCGCGTTCCGCGCCTACATCGGAACCGTCGTGGCGGCGCATCCGGTTCTCATCGGCCACCTCACCGACCGCGACTGGGTGGAGGTGCAAGCCCGGCTGCGGTTGGGATTGGCGGTCATGTGACCAACACACTGGCGGAGGGCCGCGTCATGTTCGCGTTCGACCACCTGCCGGTGCCGCACCTCACGACGCCCCTGCCGGGGCCGAACGCGGCCGGGCTGCTCGCGCGGGACGCCGAGTTCGTCTCCCCGTCGTACACCCGGGCGTACCCGCTGGTCGTCGCCCGCGGCAGCGGCTGCGTCATCGAGGACGTGGACGGCAACCGGTTCCTCGACTTCACCGCCGGGATCGCCGTCAACGCCACCGGCCACTGCCACCCCGAAGTCGTCGCCGCGATCAAGGACCAGGCGGACAAGCTGCTCCACATGAGCGGCACCGACTTCTACTACCGGCCGCAGATCGACCTCGCCGAGCGGCTGGCCAAGGTCGCCCCGGGGCCGTCGCCGAAGAAGGTGTTCTTCACCAACAGCGGGGCCGAGGCCCTCGAAGCGGCCCTCAAGCTCAGCCGGTGGCACACCAAGCGGAACCGGGTGGTCGCCTTCTTCGGGGCGTTCCACGGCCGGACCTACGGGGCCATGTCGCTCTCCGGCTCGAAGCTCGTCCACCGCCGGGGCTTCTCGCCGCTCGTCCCGGACATCCACCACGTCGAGTTCCCGCGGAGTTGTCCCGAAGGCGGGCGGTGCGCCGGGACGTGCCACCTCGTCGCCGACATCGGCGAGACCATCTTCCGCCGGGTGGCCCCGCCGGAGGAGGTGGCGGCCATCTTTGTCGAGCCGATCCAGGGCGAGGGCGGCTACCACCCGATCCCGCCGGGCTGCCTGCCGGCCCTGCGGGCGCTGTGCGACCGCCACAACATCCTGCTGGTCGTGGACGAGGTCCAGTCCGGCATGGGCCGGACCGGGAAGATGTTCGCCGTCGAGCACTACGGCGTGGAACCCGACATCGTCTGTTCCGCGAAGGGGATTGCCAGCGGGATGCCGCTGGGGGCGATCATCGCCAAGGCGTCGGTCATGGACTGGCCGAGCGGCAGCCACGCCAGCACGTTCGGCGGCAACCCGGTGTCGTGCCGGGCGGCCCTGGCCACCATCGACCTGCTCGA